>NZ_JAYGHE010000056.1:0-55390 GCF_034931145.1 Nostoc sp. UHCC 0252
CGGATTTCTCTTAATATTCAACACTTTTGGATGTAGGGTGAATCCCAGAAGTTATATGTAGATGCAAGTTTGTGACCATGTTTCACTAGCTTGCGGTACACTAGCTTCTGGTTTTTCACTTAAGTTTGAGACTATTTTCATTAACCTTTTGGTTCTTCTTTGATCCCCTAATTCGGTTTTTTCTAGTTCTTGCTTGATCCACTCTTCCATTGACTGACTTTGGTTGAACTCAGGTATTGCTATAGAGACTATACAATTCCTCGATTTTGTCAACCTTTATGTTAAGAAAGATGTGGGTAATGGATAGCTTTTTAAGGGGGGTTGGGGGGATCTTCAGACATATTAAAACATGAACCGAACCGTATTGATTGAGGAAGCAGATTTTTTCCTATTGTTTAAGAATTAGCAAAAGCGATCGCTCTTTCTCATTTATCTACTCCTAATTTTTCCCATGCGGACGATGAATAATTGTCTCCAAAACTCGCCGTTTAGCTTTTGGATCAATACCTACTAAGCGGATATACTCACCGCTATATTCTGCCAAAGTTGCTTCCAAGTTTGAGATTGCATCAGACTCAGCATCAATGTGGCTATGAACGCAACTTTGCCAAGAACCTGTGCGGAAACGGCGCTCATCTACGTGTTCAATACTTATTTTGTAACCTTGAGATAATAATTGCCGAATCTGTTCTTGTGTCTCTAGGGTTAAATGTGGGCTTGATACTTCCCGTTTCTGAAATCCATTAGTTTTTGCTTCTTGAGTTGCACCATTGCTTGACGGCTGATTAATTGGGGTTACAGCAGCAGGTGGTGCAGATTGAGAATTTCTACCTCGATTGAGTCGGTTGTAATCATCAACCAAATGGGAATTTTCTACTCGTTTTTGTTCACCAACGAGGAAGTTACCAGACTCGATTAAGTGAGATAGCCTGAAATCTGGCTTTTTAAATTCTGGTGGCCCTTCAGTGCTGTTAACGATGCTCAAGGATACCCGCTCAAAACCTACTTGATGGATGTAGTTGCGGATTTGTTCGTCATAAATGCGCGATCGCAAAGCGCTAAAAAAGTCAATGGACTGATTGACAAATGTATCAACTAGCTGTTCAACTTCCCTCTGTGACAGTCCATCCGGTTCAAAAATCCCTTTGACAATTCCCACTTTGTCGTCTCGGTTTGGTTCCCAGTAGAATTTCTCCATCCGTCCATCCCGAATTAACGGTGCATAGAGAGTGGAAAAATCATTACCTGTGACAATAATCGGTACACGATGTAAAGGTGTGGAATCATAGCTTCCAGGCAACTGCACATCTGTGGGATTATCAGCAATATTCATCAGTGTGGCATTCACCAACTGCGTATTTACAGTATATTGAGTACCTTCATCAAAGCGTCCAGCCCCTGCATCTAAATCGTTAATCATCAGTACACACATTTTGCCGCGTACTTTGATTAGTTCTGCTGTTTCCCGATACCGCAACCGAATCAACCGCGCTGGATCTCCTGCGTCTGGACTTTCCAATTCGCCGCCAGATATGTTAGTAACTTCGA
This sequence comes from Nostoc sp. UHCC 0252, assembly GCF_034931145.1. Taxonomy (NCBI): domain Bacteria; kingdom Bacillati; phylum Cyanobacteriota; class Cyanophyceae; order Nostocales; family Nostocaceae; genus Nostoc; species Nostoc sp. UHCC 0252. The sequence goes on from NZ_JAYGHE010000056.1 coordinate 1,549, forward strand.
TACCCATTTTCTCGAAGACTAATTGACATTGAAATGTTTTGCCTTCACCTTTGCGTCCGTGAATACCTAAAATCACTGGGACTCGCACGCCAGGAAGCTTTAGAAAGTTTTTGGTGATGTGGACAGCCAATTTGTCAAGAAATCGAGGAGCGATGTAGTAACCCATAAAATTATCTTTGCCTAGCACTGCCTAAAGTAATGTTAAGTTTTTTTGGTGATGACTGTTTATTTATCTTTTAGTAGAAAAGTAACGCGATTTACCATACACGTCTTACTGGATATGCATCAAAAATTTTATCGGCACTCAGTAAAGGTATATTTTCCACTATCGATTGTGCAATCAAAATTCGGTCGAATGGATCGCGGTGATGTAAAGGTAGTGTAGCAACAACAGTAACATGGCTAATTTTGATATCGAGTAACCTAAAATCGTTCAGGTTGAGTTGCTGTATAATGAATATCTCAAATGGCTGATTGAAACTAAGCTTGCCTAAATTCTGCTTAATAGCTATTTCCCATAAACTAGCAATACTTAGTAAAATTTCATTATTCTCATCATTGATAAACTCTAGTACTTGATTACTAAGTCTTGAATTGTCAGTCACATACCAAATAAAAGTATGTGTATCCAACAGTAATCTCATTCCATATATTCCTTGAAATCTTCCAGTGGTTCATCAAAATCATCGGATATTGTAATTAAACCCTTTGCGCTTCCAGGTTGACGGGGGCGTTTAACTGGTGACACAGGAGTTAACTTCACAACAGGTTGATTATCTTTGATAATAATAATTTCCTCACCACTAAGTGCTGCTTCAATTAAGTCGGGTAAATTTTTAGATGCTTCAGCTAGAGTAATTTGCTGCATAGTTACCACCTTTGGATATAAAAATCAGGTGCTAACACTATCCTAACTTTGAATACTCGATTAAGTTCAGAGGAAACCAATTTAACCAACCGTCCCAATTTTCCACAATTTGGGCAAATTCTGCATAACCGCCTGCTCTTGGATGAACACCATCATTAGCTCTTGCTTCATTAATCCAGATATTAGATTTTTCTAATATCGGAAAAACGTCTAAATAAGGCACATTTAATTCTTTACAAATTGAAGCATATTGTTTAGATAAATTAGTAATTCTCTGCTTTCTTCCTGGATCTTCTCGTTCTTCGTATGGTGCTAGTCCAATCATCAAAACAGGACACAACGATTTAGCTCTACTTAAAATTTTACGGGCATTTCTGATAGAATCTACCAAATCTACGCGAGTTTTCCCATTTTCTACTGTTGTGTCATTCAATCCAAAAGAAAACACAACTCTGCCATCATATTCTTTGGGCAATCGCAGTAATACTTCCTGTAACCAACGCTTTGCTATATCAGTACTCGTATCACGCCTAATTCCTAAATTATAGTAAGTAATGTCATAACCTTTTTGATTAGCATTAGCACATACTCTACCTGTCCAACCAAGACATTCTTGATCGCCAGTACCATTAACAAAAGAGTCACCAACAAAGCAAATTCTTACTTCCGATAGATGCTGTAATCTCATTTATTTTATTAAAAAAAGCAGAGGTTTATGCAAAGGGGCGCTGATTTATTCTCTGCGTTACTCTGCGTTTTCCTTTGCGTCCCTCTGCGTTTCAAAAAAATCTAGTAAATAGGAGAGGCAGATAATTCTACCTCTCCTATGCAGTTAAACTAATTACTTAGAGCAATGCTTGCTTTAGTATCTGGTAGCTTTGTTAGGTTTGTGAACAAGAAAGCTGAGAACTTGGCACTGCTTAATGTTGTCAAAACCCACAACACGGATATAGCTGGTGTTGAATTGAGAACGGCATCCTTGAACTTCGCTCAATACTTCTTGAGTAGATTTAGCGCCGAACAAAGGTAGCTTCCACATTGTCCAATATAATTCTGTTGGCTCAGAAGTTTCGTTGAACTCGATCGCTGGAATGTAACCTTGATTCAAAATGTACTGGATCTGCTTGGCAATTTGAGCGTCAGTCAGGGGTGGCAGATAAGAAAGGGTTTCGTAACGACGCTCTTTTGGTAAAGTTTGCATAGCTTTTGATAATGGGTTGCGATTTTGACTACTAGGTTGACCGAACTAATTAGATAAGTTATCCAAATTCGGATCTGAAGTTGCTTGCTGTTCTGGTTGCAGACTGGGGCTAGATGTGTCTATTCGTGTGATGCGTTCTAAGTGCTGGCGACGCTGCTCCATGTTGGATTGCTGAATGCCAGTGCGAACCATTTCTGGTAAAAATTCTGCAATTTCTTCCGCTATGTGTTCTCTGACAGTCATGATTCGCAAAGCCAAATCTGGTTTTTCTCGCAGCAGTTGCTCAATGAATGACTCACCATTTTGAATTTTGCCAGACGAAAAGTTATGCAACCAAAGTTCTAATGGAGGATTCGTTTCGCCTAGCTGCGCCAATACTGTCCTTAGAGCCTGATAAGTCAGATAGCTTTGGAGAGTTTTGGCTGTGTCCTTCGCAATTTGCTTAAGATTCATGCTTGACCCCAGCCCTGAAGAGTTATGAGTTATAAGTTAAGAGTTATGAATTAATGCAGAGCAAATCCTAACTCTTAACAGACGCAATTAATCGCGTCTTTACACTCTTGTACAGACGCGATTAGTCGCGTCTCTACTTCTTAACTCCTAACTTTTGATCAGACGGTATCCATTGCTTCAAACTCGAACTTGATTTCTTTCCACAGTTCGCAAGCAACAGCTAGTTCAGGAGACCACTTGGCAGCTTCGCGGATGATATCGTTACCTTCACGAGCCAAGTTACGGCCTTCGTTACGAGCTTGAACAACGGCTTCCAAGGCGACGCGGTTAGCGGTTGCACCAGGAGCGTTACCCCAAGGATGTCCTAGAGTACCACCACCGAATTGTAGTACGGAGTCATCACCAAAGATTTCTACTAGCGCGGGCATGTGCCATACGTGGATACCACCAGAAGCAACTGCCATTACACCAGGTAGAGAAGCCCAGTCTTGGGTAAAGTAAATACCACGAGACTTGTCTTGCTCAATGTAGTTTTCACGCAACAGGTCAACGAAGCCCATTGTGATGCCGCGCTCACCTTCCAACTTACCAACTACGGTGCCGGTGTGGATGTGATCGCCACCAGACAAACGTAGTGCTTTAGCCAATACACGGAAGTGGATACCGTGGTTCTTTTGACGGTCGATTACAGCGTGCATAGCACGGTGAATGTGTAGCAAGATACCGTTATCGCGGCACCAACGAGACAACGTGGTGTTGGCGGTGAAACCTGCGGTGAGGTAGTCATGCATGATGATGGGCATTTTGAGTTCTTTAGCGTACTCAGCCCGTTGCAACATTTGTTCGCAAGTAGGAGCGGTGACGTTTAGGTAGTGACCTTTAATTTCACCGGTTTCTGCTTGAGCTTTGTTGATAGCTTCAGCTACAAACAAGAAGCGATCGCGCCATCTTTGGAATGGTGCGGAGTTGATGTTTTCGTCGTCTTTGGTGAAGTCCAAACCACCACGTAAACACTCGTATACAGCGCGTCCGTAGTTCTTAGCAGAAAGACCCAATTTGGGCTTAATGGTACAACCGAGCAAAGGACGACCGTATTTGTTTAACTTGTCGCGCTCAACTTGGATACCGTGAGGAGGCCCTTGGAAGGTCTTGATATAAGCTACTGGGAAACGGATGTCTTCTAGACGTAGTGCCCGCAGAGCTTTGAAACCAAATACGTTACCTACAATTGAGGTTAATACGTTGGTTACAGAACCTTCTTCAAACAAGTCCAAAGGATAAGCAACGTAGCAGATGTACTGGTTGTCTTCGCCGGGAACTGGTTCGATGTCATAACAACGACCTTTGTAGCGATCGAGGTCGGTGAGCAAGTCTGTCCACACAGTTGTCCAAGTACCTGTGGAAGACTCAGCCGCTACAGCCGCACCTGCTTCTTCGGGAGGAACACCGGGCTGGGGTGTCATGCGGAACGCAGCTAGAAGATCGGTATCTTTTGGTGTGTAATCGGGTGTGTAATAAGTTAGTCTGTAATCTTTAACCCCGGCTTGATACCCAGACTTGCTCTGAGTCTTCGTTTGAGCGTAAGACATATTTTATCCTTCCCTGAAATCACTCTTAATTAATTATCAAATCACGTTTTGTGCAACTTCCCCTCACCCGATTTTTCCCCCCTTCATCGGGGAGGAGATTCGGGAAAAATTTTTCTTAGGGGTTGTTTTTGCCAAAGATTGCAGTTTTTTTGCGGCGGACACTTTGGTAGCGGTGGTAGCCCTCCTCACCAGTGTTATCCCCTTCTAGGGGTACACGACCTAGCGCTTCTACTGTTTCCTCTTTATACGAATCAAAATTCTTTTTTACCTCTTTTTCGCACCCGACTAAACCTTCTCAATTTCACCAAAACTCCCGCTTTTTGCGGCTTTATTTTAGATAATTCCCCTACAAATCGGGGTATTCAGGGGATTGGGCTGGCTGGCAGACATTCCCACCTCTACACTCCTTTTATCTTCCCCGTTGATGGAAAAGATACCAGAAAAGAATTTACTTGACAGAGATTTAGCAGAGTGGTGAGCGAAAGATAAAAAATTGCACACCACGTAATTTGTAACTTATTCCACAATATATCAATAATTCGATAAGTTATTCTTTCAAAGTTTTGAACTTATATATTTAGTTTTGTTATTACAGAATGATTTAACATTTTATTACAAACGCTTTACAAGGTGTCATCAATAGTGTTTTGGAACTGGGTAATAAGAAAGTATTCCTAAATATTTATTCCCCAATTCCTATTCCCCAATCCCCAATGTTTAAAAAATCCCAACCAGGGGAACACTGAAATTAACCCAAAGCCAGTTTAGGTAACGGCTATGGGTAATGTCTCCAAAGGAAATGTCACCGTGGTATTGTTTTGCAAGCGTACTAGTTTATTGATTACTTCGATGTTGCTGGGGTTGATAGCTGTGCCAAGTATAGGATGGGCACAAAAAACCTCTGACATTAAATCATCTGATTTAACTCCCGCTTACCCACCTTCTGCGCCGCCACCGCGAGTAGAATCGTTACCCAATGAGCGGGGAGTACAAGAAAATTCGCCAGAAACTGATTATCGTGTCGGTAACTTACTGGCAGATGTTACAGGCAATCTTTGGGTAGGTTCTTGGCGGGGACTATCGAGGATCGATCCTAAAACCGGCAAGATTATTTCTCGCGTTAGCTTACCGAATGTTGCCATTGGTGCTTTAGCCCAAGACAAAGTAGGACGTTTGTGGGTGGGAAGTTATGAGGGACTGTTTCGAGTAGACCCCCGCACTAGTGAAATCACTGCACAGAATTTATTTTTGCCTTCTAAACGGGTTTTGTCATTGTTACTTGACAAACGAGGTTATTTGTGGACTGGAACCGATAGCGGTTTAGCCCTAATTAGTCCCGACCAAGGTTTGATTATGACAACAGTAAAAAATCTACCTGGTGTCAGCGCCAACACCCTAACTTTAGATGCTGAAGGTCAACTGTGGGTTGGTACTCTTGATGGATTGGTGCGGGTAAATACGGCTAGTGCTGGGATTATGAAGCGGATTGCCGATTTACCAGGGACGACCGTCCAAGCTTTAGCTATCAGTCCAGAAGGATTAATTTGGGCGGGAATGCCAAATAATTTGTTAGTTATTAACCCAAAAACTGGTGCGGTGTTGCGGTCTGTAACTCGCCTGCGTGGGCGCGACGTAAAGGTGGTACGTTTTGCTAAAGATGGTAGTGTCTGGGTCGGGACTAACAATGGTTTGTTACGATTAAATCCAAATACAGGCGCTGTGTTAGATGCAGAAGTTGCTGGGCTTCCTTCTAGTCGGGTTCTTGCCCTTGCACCTGACATCGCCAATAAATTATGGATCGGCACTAGTGAAGGTCTAGCTTGGTTAATGCCCAAAACTGATAGTGCAAAACCCCATATTGCTTTCAGTCGCGCTGTTAAATGAGGGAATGGGGAGTGGGGAGTGGTGAAATTCCCTACTCGTACTCTCTACTCCCTACTCCCTACTCCCCACTCCCTACTTAAAAAAATGGCAATCACTACCCAGCAATTAATTCAATGGAAACAACAGGGACGTTCAATTGTGGCGTTGACGGCCTGGGATTATGCGATCGCTCAACTCATCGATGCAGCTGGTGTAGACTTAATCCTTGTGGGCGACTCTATGGCAGTAGTTTTAGGGTATGAAACAACACTGCCGATAACTTTGGATGAGATGATATACCACGCCAAATCTGTGCGCCGTGGGGTTAAACGCGCATTAGTGGTTGTAGATTTACCATTTTTGACGTATCAAGAAAGTCTCCAGCAAGCGATGCACTCAGCAGGGCGAGTACTCAAGGAAACGGGCGCTCAAGCGGTAAAATTGGAAGGTGGCTATCCAGCGATCGCAGAAACTATTGCTCGTTTGGTTCAAGCTGGAATTCCGGTAATGGGTCATGTCGGTTTGACACCGCAATCTGTACATCAACTTGGTTTGCGACAACAAGGGAAAACGCAAGAAGCGAGTGAGAGGATTTTACAAGAAGCGATCGCTCTCGAACAAGCAGGTGTATTTTCTTTAGTTGTAGAGCATATACCCGCAGATTTGGCAATGCAGATTACACAAAAATTGAGTATTCCGACAATTGGTATCGGTGCGGGAACTCACTGCGATGGACAAGTTTTAGTTACCTCAGATGTAATCGGACTTACTGAGAAACATCCGCCATTCGCCAAGGTTTACACCAACTTGCGGGAAACGATTACCAAAGCTGTACAAGATTATGCTGTAGAGGTGCGCGATCGGAAATTTCCATAGTTTGTGGCAAATTGTGTGCAGTTGCAAAACAGTTTTGATGTTCAATTCATTGACTTGGGAATAATACTAGTGTCATCAGCTTTTATAAACCAATGCTCAATTTAATGTTTGCTTTTGGATACTCTAGCCTAGGTTATATACTTTATAATTCTGGCGACTATTAAGGAGCCATTGAAAATTATACTCAGGCAATTTTACAAAATTCAGAGGATTTGACATCATATCTAAGTCGTGGTATTGCTCGTTCACTGACAAAGGATTATCAAAATGCAATTGAAGACTTTAATGAAACAATCCGGCTGAGTCCTCAATATGCTCAGGCTTATGCTGAACGTGGTGTTGCTCGTGCAGCAATAGGCGATAATCAAAGTGCAATTGAAGATTCTCATCGTGCAATTCAATTAGATCCGCAATATGTACGAGCCTATTTTGGACGAGGTGCAGCTTGTTTTTACTCTGGCAACTATCAAAATGCGCTAGAAGACTTCAGTTTGATAGCCAGCATGGAACGTTCTGCTATTTCTTACTACAATTTGGGCATTTTGCAATATTCTCAGGGTATTAATAGCCAAGCCATTAAGCACTTAACCAAAGCTCTTTATGTAGATCCCAATTTAATAGCTGCTTACTATGTGCGGGGTAATGCGTGTTATGAGTTAGGAGATGAGCAAGGTGCATTTGCAGATTTTAATGAAGCAAAGCACATTGAAGCAGTGGGTGGAGGTGAAATATATTCTGAAGATGAATTTGCTTTCTACGCAAGGGGTTTGGCTTGCCATCGCTTAGGAAATCGAGAGGAAGCGATCGCTGATCTCCAAAAGTCAGCCCAAATTGCTTTAAAGCATCAAAACACAATATTTCACCAAAAAGCGATCGACTTCATGAGCGAAATTCAGTCTTAAGAAAGTTGGTATGAATAAATTATTATGGTTTTTGGTCGTGCTGTCTTCGCTAAAGTGCAACTACAAGCTAATTCCAGATATTTGTCATTAAAAAATATAAGAAAGAAGCTAGCGAATAGTTCAATACAGTTCAGATAAGCCCAAAACCCTCATGTAGAGACGCGATTTATCGCGTCTTCAAAGATAAATTATCTACACCAATAACTTTTAATCCAAGCGTATTGCCGAATAGTTAGTTTTCCACCTGGGATAATTTATGCAATCAGAGAGCAGCACATTATAAAATTGTTAAAGTTAAAAATTGTGCTACAACATCCAGAGTGAAAACTGACAGCATCTTTTATCGCCTATTTCAAGAATTCCCCAGTATCTTCTTTGAACTGATTGGGAATCCTCCTGAAACTGCCAATACCTATCAATTCTCTTCAGTTGAAATCAAACAAACTGCCTTTAGAATAGATGGTGTATTTCTTCCCACGCAAGACGAAGAAAATCCGATTTATTTCGTTGAAGTTCAATTTCAACCAGACTCAGATATTTATTTGCGCCTAGTTTCAGAAGTATTTCTCTATTTGCGGCAAAAGAAATCTAAAAATTCTTGGCGAGGAGTGGTGATTTATCCCAGAAGAAATATAGATATTGGTGAACGACAAGATTGCCACGAATTCTTCAACAGCGATCGTATTAGTATAATTTACTTGGATGAATTAGGCGAAGCTGCATCACTACCAATAGGTATTGCTACCATCAAGTTAGTAATTGAAAATGAAGATACAACTATTACCACCGCCAGAGAACTAATTAACCGTACTAAACAAGCGGTAAATTTGCAACTGCCACAAAAAGAATTACTAGAATTAATAGAGACAATCTTAGTTTATAAATTGCCTAACATAAGTCGAGAGGAGATAGAAGCGATGTTTGGGTTAAGTGAGTTGAAGCAAACACGGGTTTATCAAGAAGCTAAACAAGAAGGTAAACAAGAAGGTAAACAAGAAGGTCGTTTTGAGGCAAAGTTAGAAGCTGTACCTAAACTGCTAGCACTGGGTTTAAGTGTAGAACAAATAGCACAGGCGTTAGATTTGGATGTTGCACAAGTCCAGCAAGCAGTACAGCAAACACCTCTCAATGAATAAATTCAGACAAGCGATGTTTGGCGACAAGCCTTTTTGCGTCTAAGCATTTTAGATTAACGCGATCGCTATCTTAACTACAAATATCAGCTAAAAACGCCATACTTGGAGGTGCAGCAATGGTACAACAAGTTACACCAGAAACCACCATCGAAGTCATCTACCCAGAAAGTGACGGACAGCCAATGGCGGATAATACAGAACAATTTGCATGGATTGTCAAAATTAAAGAAAATTTAGAAATCCTATTTGCATCGACAACTGATGTATTTATCGCCGGAGATTTATTTTGGTATCCAGTTCAAGGAAGCCCGAATCTTAAACAAGCGCCTGATACAATGGTGGTCTTTGGCAGACCAAAAGGAAAACGGGGTTCTTATTTACAGTGGGATGAAGATAATATCCCCCCACAGGTAGTATTTGAAATACTATCACCAGGTAACACCCTCAAAGAAATGACCAAAAAATTGCAGTTTTACCAGCGTTACGGCGTAGAAGAATATTATATTTATGATCCAGCTAAAAACGATTTAAATGGCTTGCTGCGTTCTGGGGATAGTTTTGAAGTTATCGAAGAGATGAATGGCTGGGTAAGTCCGCGTTTGGGAATCAGTTTTACATTAACACCGGATACTTTGGAAATTGTTTCTCCTACCGGGCAAAAGTTTTTGTCACCTGTAGAAATTGACCAGTTACGAGAACAAGAACGCCAACGTGCAGAACGGGAATGTCAAGCAAAGGAAACAGCTTTAGAAGAAAAGGAAGCAGCTTTACAAGAATTAGAAAAAGAGCGCGATCGCTATCAAGAATTGCTAGCTAAACTCAAAGAAAAGGGAATTGATACAGATAATTTGTAACTGCTACTGTTGTATTTACTTACAGAAAAAGTCATGAATTAGATATTTTTATTTCATCTTACTTCTGTGATGCTGATAGATACTTAATAATATTAGGAACTAAAAATTTAACAATGGAACAACAACCGATACAAGTAATTGGAGGTGGACTAGCTGGGACAGAAGCAGCGTGGCAAATAGCCCAAGCTGGAGTACCGGTAATTCTCCATGAGATGCGTCCAAAACGCTTCAGCCCTGCTCATCATACTGAACATTTGGCAGAATTAGTGTGTAGTAATTCCTTTGGGGCAATGGCTAGCGATCGCGCGGCGGGATTATTGCACGAAGAATTACGTCAGCTGGGTTCTATCGTCATCTCGAAAGCTGATGAACACGCCGTACCTGCGGGAGGGGCGCTAGCAGTAGACAGGGGACAATTTGGGCAAGACTTGACTCAAACTTTAGCCAGCCATCCTTTAATTGAATTTCGCCGGGGAGAAGTGTCTGCGATTCCTGAAGGGATTGTGGTTTTGGCAACTGGGCCTTTAACCAGCCCCGAATTAGCCGAAGATTTGCAGCGCTTTACGGGGATGGAATACCTGAGCTTTTTCGATGCAGCTAGTCCGATCATTGTCGGAGAATCGATTAACCGTGATATTGCCTTTATGGCATCACGTTATGACAAAGGTGAAGCCGCTTATCTCAACTGCCCAATGAATAAAGAGCAGTATTTGCACTTTCGAGAAGAACTTTGCAAAGCTGAACAAACAGAACTCAAAGGTTTTGAACGGGAAACAGCGAAATTTTTTGAAGCTTGTTTACCCATTGAAGAACTAGCCCAGCGCGGGGAAGATACCATGCGCTACGGCCCCCTAAAGCCAGTGGGATTGTCAGATACTCGCACCGGGGAACGTCCTTATGCTGTGGTGCAGTTGCGACAAGAAGACAAAGCCGGTCAACTTTGGAATATGGTAGGATTCCAAACTAATCTGCGCTGGGGTGAGCAAAAGCGGATATTTCAGCTAATTCCCAGTTTGGAAAAGGCGGAGTTTGTGCGGTTGGGAGTTATGCACCGCAACACTTTTATTAATGCTCCTCAGCTAATGTATCCAACTCTGCAATTTAAAGAACGTCCCACATTGTTAGCTGCTGGACAGTTGATTGGTACTGAAGGTTATACTGCTGCGGCTGCGGGTGGCTGCTTGGCGGGAATTAATGCAGCGCGGCTAGCCTTGGGTAAAGAAGCTTTGGTTTTACCACCAACAACAATGATGGGTGCGTTATTGGAATTCATTAGTTCCGCTTCGCCGAAACATTTCCAACCAATGCCGCCCAACTTTGGGATTTTTCCCGAACTGGGTGCGAAAATCAAAAGTAAGCAGGAGCGTTATGGACGTTACCGCGATCGCTCTTTAACCGATCTAGCAAACTGGAAAGCTAATCGGAATTAATGGGAATTGGGAATTGGGAATTGGGGAAAGACTTGTTTCAAGTTCTCACCCTTTGTCCCCTTGTCCCCTTGTCCCCTGCCTCTTCTGCCCACTCACTATTTAATAAAACTTTAAATAGGTTTATTATCCTTTAAAATCTTTTGCATAAATTTAGGAAAAATATATGGCTGATATTGTTGATATTGCTGTTACGGCTGAGTCTTTCAAAACACTAGTGGCGGCTGTACAAGCTGCTGGTTTAGTAGAAACATTAAAAAGTCCTGGCCCGTTCACTGTCTTTGCGCCAAATGACGATGCTTTTGCCAAATTACCACCGGGAACTATCCAAACTCTGTTACAAAATATTCCCCAACTAACGCGCATTCTAAAGTATCATGTCGTTCCCGGGAAGCTGCTACAGGCTGATTTGGCAGAACTCGGTACGGTTAATTCTGTGGAAGGTTCACCGATTAAAATTCATTCTTCAGATGGTTTTGAAGTTAAAAATTCCACAGTTTTAGCAGCAGATATCGAAGCTGATAATGGTGTGGTACACGTTATCGATACCGTGATTTTACCGGGTTAATTTAGCTAGGGTGGGTATTTTCCACCCCTCTTATCCAAAATCTTTATAATTAACTAACTATTGAGTAGTATCAAAACGCAACTCAATAGTTTAATTTATGTTATGTTTGCAATGTGATTACTCACTCATCTGTTAATGTAAATTTAGTTATTTTAAAATAAATTAAGTTCTTAAAAAGCTAACATCTATCCCAAAAAAATTAATGCTCGATCTTAACACCTTAGTAGAGTTCTCTCGTGGCAACTGCATAGGTATTTGTGCGTTTCTCGTACCAGCAAACTTGATTGTCACAATTTTAACGATGAGCCTAGTAGCCTTACGCCGCCCATCATATCAAGTGTGGCAATCTGCTGGAATTGCCGGTTTCTTCGCTTCTATAATGATTTTGCACGTATATACTTGGTTTATGATTGGCGTGGTGATGGCTCCTACTTACATCTTGCTTTGGCTAGCAATCACTTGTTTGGTGACTAATTTGGGAGCAATTCTTTATCAAAGACGTTACAGTAACAGCCCTAGTCTTTCCAGCAACGCTTGAATATCATAACTTCTGGTGAGTGCGCTGCTCGTCTCTGTATTTGAAATTGAGCGCACCTCAGCTAAATCACAGATTATAGCTGGGGGCTTTTTCTCTACGAAAAGTAAAGATCAGAAAAAACGATCGCTTGCTTGCACAAATGTCTTCAACCCAACCACCAAATCGGCATAATTTGCAAAGCACTCCGATGGGATACCTGCGGTATATTGTCTATCTCAGGTTATAGTCTCTACTTATGATAACAATCAACGATAAGTTGATATCTAAAAAATTCTGACCGCATTGCTGTAAGAGACTTCGGGTATAGGAAATTCTAATAGCGCAAAAAGTAAAAATTATACATTGTCAAGTTTTTACTTTTTGTTTGCAAACCGTTTGCTTTGAATTAACAAATACATACTAATAGCCACAACCCAAAAATGTTGTAATAAAACTTAATTAACATATATAGTCTTTTATCTATGAAAGCAATTTAATATTTATTTAATATTCAGGCTTGAGAATGAACAATATTGACATATAACGCTGTAAGCTATTGTTAATCTCATTTAACTTGGCAGTAAATACAACTTGCAATTCATGTAAGTCTTTACAGTCTAATTTTTGAACCATCTTTGGTCTAAGCCTTCTTTATTGGGGATTCGTGTTCAGCGAATTTCCGCCTAGAAAGGCTTTATAGTCTGCTGCTTTGCAAAAATTAAATGTTTTCTTTGCCTGATTTTTCATGCAATAAGACATGAATTTTACTTAAAGTAGTTGGCAATTTTTAGTAAGAATTCAGGAGTCAGAATTCAGGAGTCAGAATAATTAAGGAATCAAATAAAGACTTGATAAATAAACATCTAGTTTTATTGAACTCCTTATACGTTCTGGCTTCTGACTCCTGGGTGTTGAATTTTTACAATTTTTACAACCCAAAATTTATTTTCCTGTTTTTGTAACCAAAACCCCAGTATGTCATTGACTAATACGATCCATTTTAGAAACTTACGAGGCGATTTATTCGGTGGTGTAACTGCTGCGATCGTTTCGTTACCTCTAGCGCTAGCATTCGGTGTTGCTTCCGGTGCTGGGCCTGTAGCTGGCCTTTATGGTGCAGTTTGTGTCGGCTTTTTCGCAGCCTTATTTGGTGGGACACCAACTCTAATTTCTGAGCCAACCGGGCCAATGACGGTGGTCATGACTACAATTGTCGGTTCCATGACCGCAGCTAACCCCGAAAACGGCTTGGCAATGGCATTTACCGTAGTCATGTTAGCGGGAATATTTCAAATCTTCTTTGGGATATTTAAGTTGGGTAAATACATTACCCTCATGCCTTACAGTGTGATTTCTGGGTTTATGTCTGGGATTGGGGTAATCCTGATTATTTTGCAGATTGCTCCGTTTGTCGGACAGCCAAACCCTAAAGGTGGCGTACTGGGGATGGTGCAAAATCTGCCTCAGTTATTAACTCAGATTAATCCTGCCGAAACAGCTTTGGGCTTGCTAACGCTGGCAATTATTTTCTTCATGCCATCGAAAATCAAGCGCATCGTTCCCCCGCAACTCGTCGCCTTAATTGTCGGAACTATAGTTTCTCTAACCATTTTCGGTGGTGTAGATATCAGACGAATCGGTGAAATTCCCGTAGGACTGCCCACATTACAAATCCCTACCTTTACTGCATCCCAAATCACAGTGATGATTGTTGATGGAGCAATGTTGGGGATGTTGGGTTGTATTGATACTTTATTGACGGCAGTAATCGCAGATAGTTTGACTCGTACTGAACACAAATCTGACAAAGAATTGATCGGTCAAGGTATCGGTAACTTGGTATCTGGTTTGTGTGGTGGGCTACCTGGTGCTGGTGCCACGATGGGAACAGTAGTCAATATCCAAACTGGTGCTAGTACAGCAGTATCTGGTTTAACTCGTGCGTTAATTTTGTTAATTGTAGTTTTGTGGGCTGCGCGTGTCACTCAACCTATCCCAATGGCGGTATTGGCTGGTATTGCTCTCAAGGTGGGGATTGACATTCTTGACTGGAGCTTCCTAAAACGCGCTCATAAGGTGTCGCTGAAAGGCACACTCATCATGTACGGTGTATTATTCTTAACCGTATTTGTTGACTTAATTGTTGCTGTTGGCGTGGGAGTGTTCATTGCTAATATCTTAACTATCAATCGCCTGTCGGAATTACAAGCTCAGGAAGTGAAGACAATTAGCGATACTGATGATGCAATTGTCTTGAATGACGAAGAGAAAAAATGGCTTGATCTCGGCAATGGACGTATCCTGCTATTTTACCTGAGCGGGCCGATGATTTTTGGAGTATCCAAAGCGATCGCTCGTGAACATTCAGCAATGGCAGACTCTGATGTGTTGATTATGGATTTGACTGATGTACCAATTTTGGGTGTGACTGCTTCTTTGGCAATTGAAAATGCCATCAAGGATGCTAGTGAACAAGGTCGTCATGTGTTGGTTGTTGGTGCAACCAGCAAAGTCAAAAAGCGTTTAGAAAAGTTTGGCATTTCCAGATTTGTACCAGAGCATTATATGTTTGTAGATCGTGTAGATGCGCTTAAACAAGCGGTTGCTTTAGTTAATCCTCATGCAAATTCTGCTAATACTTCTGGCGTTAGTAACTACACTGACAACTATTCGTGAGTTGTAATTCGTAATTCGTAATTAGATTATGAATTACGAATCACGAGTTACATTTTTTAATTGGCTCCAAAATAAATCAGAAACACAAGCAAAAACATGATTTTTTCAGAACCAATAGTTAATTCATTTACCTGGTTAAATTTTCTCAACGGAGGTTTACAGTCTCCTTTACTAGCAACAACTAATGAGGCGGAATATGCTCCTATTGTGCTGACTGGAGTATTGCTAAGTTTAGTAGTCATTTATCTGGCTAGTAAAATTGGTGGCGAATTATTTAGAATGATGGACTTGCCACCTGTATTAGGAGAATTAGTTGGTGGGGTGCTTGTAGGTGCTTCTGCTCTGCATTTGGTAGTGTTTCCTGACAGTGGAGCGGCTGGTAGCGATTCCATTATCATGACTATCCTGCAATTCATTAACAACCTCAGTCCTGATGCCGTCACATCAATCTTTCAAAGCCAGAGTGAGGTTGTTTCTGTGCTTGCCGAACTAGGTGTGATCATTCTGTTATTTGAAATTGGTCTAGAATCAGACTTAAAAGAATTACAGAAAGTCGGTTATCAAGCAACAATTGTTGCTTGTGTTGGGGTAGCTGTTCCTTTTGCAGCTGGTACGGCGGGGCTGATTTTATTGTTTCATGCGCCAGTAATTCCAGCGATTTTTGCAGGTGCAGCGCTCACCGCTACGAGTATTGGGATTACCTCGAAAGTTTTGTCAGAAATTGGGCAGTTAAAATCTCGTGAAGGCCAAATTATTGTTGGTGCAGCTGTAATTGATGACATTTTAGGCATCATTGTATTGGCAGTGGTTGCGAGTCTTGCCAAAACTGGTGAGGTTGATATTTTCAACGTCATTTATCTAATTGTCAGTGCTACCGTTTTTCTCATTGGCTCGATTCTCCTCGGCAAATATTTCAATCAGAGTTTTGTTGCCATTGCTGAGAAATTGCAAACACGAGGCAACTTAATTATCCCAGCATTTATCTTTGCCTTTTTCATGGCTTTTCTAGGCAGCGCCATTCATTTAGAAGCTATCTTAGGCGCATTTGCGGCTGGCTTAGTTTTGGATGAAACGGATAAACGTAAAGAACTAGATGAGCAGGTTAAACCTGTTGCTGATATCTTAGTACCAGTTTTCTTTGTGACAGTTGGCGCGAAAGTTGATTTAAGCGTTCTTAATCCTTTAGTTCCAGGAAATCGAGAAGGATTAATTATTGCTACCTTCTTAATTGCGATCGCAATTATCGGTAAAGTTGTCACAGGTTGGGCGGTTTTTGGTCAACCTGGAATTAATCGGCTAGCGGTCGGTGTGGGGATGATTCCCCGTGGTGAAGTCGGGTTAGTGTTTGCCGCCATTGGTGCAGCTAGTGGTACTCTAGATAAACCATTGCAAGCTGCGATCGTTATTATGGTGATTTTGACAACCTTCTTAGCACCGCCTTTATTGCGGTTTGCATTCAAACAATCATCAGAAGAAAAAGAAGCTTTAAAGGAAGCCAATTTAATCAGCTAATGCCGCAAATGAAGAGGCAGGGAGCAGGGGGCAGGGGGCAGGGGGAAATCATAGGTGTCAACTTAACGTGAAAACCATGTCCCTCAAGGAACTGAAGTTCCAAGAATAATAGCGAAAGTCTTCTATTGATGACTAAATAATCCGAAAAATCCTTAGTCTACTTTAGTAGACTTTAGCTAAAAGCCAAAGAACTTTAGTTCGAGGCGGGCGAGGAACTTAACAGTGAAGCTACTTTTAGCTTAAGTTGACACCAATGGGGGGAAATGACTCCTTCTCTACTAGTGGTTCTAGTACCCCTGCGGGGAAGCAAGCTACAGGTGAAGTGGTCACTAAGCGTAGCCTCTCTTAGATAAAAGTGTCGAATCCCAATTCTGTTCTATCCCCCCTGCTCCCTGCTCCCTGCTCCCTGCTCCCTGCTCCCTGCCCCCTGCCCCCTGCCCCTTTTCCTCCTTTTCAATCCTTATCCAACAGGCAATTTCCGTGTTAGAAGCGTGCATATTCGCAACAATACTTTGCGGATTTTTCGGCATCATCCTTAAAAAGAACCTCGTTATGAAGATCATCTCTATGGATGTCATGAGTACCGGGGTTATCGCCTATTATGTGCTGATTGCATCACGAGGTGGCTTATTCACTCCAATTATTTCCAACCTCAAAAATGTCAGATACGCCGACCCGGTTCCCCAGGCGGTTATATTGACGGCGATTGTGATCGGATTTTCGATTCAGGCGTTAATGCTAGTCGGCGTTATGAAGTTGGCACGAGATAATCCGACTTTGGAGAGCAACGAAATCGAGAAGAATAACACGCCATGAATAGCATTACCATCGCCTGGATTGCACTACCGTTTTTTTTGGGCTTTGTCATTTATCTCCTCCCAAAATTTGACAAATACCTTGCACTGTGCGTAGCTTTTGTTTCGGTCGGATATGCGTTGCAGCTATTTTTTAACCAGTCGCCACTGACACTACAGTTACTGGATAATTTCGGCGTTATCTTAACAATCGATCAATTAAGCGGCTATTTTATATTAACTAATGCCCTGGTGACGGCAGGAGTCATCCTCTATTGTTGGGGCACTGATAAGACAGCTTTTTTTTATACACAACTCATCATTTTGCATGGCAGCGTCAATGCCACGTTTATCTCTTCGGATTTCATCAGTTTATACGTGGCCTTAGAGGTGATCGGTATTGCTGCGTTTCTCTTGATTGCCTATCCCCGAACCGACCGATCAATTTGGGTTGCCTTGCGCTATCTCTTTGTCAGCAACACGGCAATGCTGTTTTATTTGGTTGGTGCGGTGTTAGTCTATCAGGCCAATAATTCCTTTAGTTTTGCAGGTTTGCGTGTAGCACCGACTGAGGCGATCGCACTCATTTTTGTGGGACTCTTGACAAAAGGGGGAATTTTTATATCGGGATTATGGTTGCCGTTGACTCACTCCGAATCGGAAACGCCTGTGTCGGCTATGTTGTCGGGAGTTGTGGTAAAAGCTGGTGTCTATCCATTAGTGCGGTGTGCGCTGATGGTGGAAGAGGTTGCCCCAATAGTGAGAATTTTCGGAGTTGGGACGGCGCTTTTGGGAGTTTGCTATGCATTCTTTGAAAAAGATACCAAGCGGACGCTGGCCTCGAGTACTATTTCTCAGTTAGGTTGGATTATTGCTGCACCAGGCGTGGCAGGTTTTTATGCGTTGGCACACGGACTGGCAAAATCGGCGCTTTTCCTGATAGCAGGTAACTTACCAAGCCGAAACTTCAAGGAATTGCAAGATAAGCCGATCAATACCCCAATTTGGATTGCCCTGGTTATAGCCAGCCTTTCAATTTCGGGCTTTCCCCTGTTAGTCGGCTTTGGGGCGAAGATGTTGACACTGGAGAATCTGGAACCCTGGGAAGCGATCGCTATGAATATTGGGGCGGTAGGAACAGCAATAGTGTATGCCAAATTCATATTTCTGCCGCATGGGGGACGAGAGAATGTACGCCCCGGTTTCTGGCCACCAATTATCCTATTAATCACTGGACTCATTGTGGCAAGCGCGGTCTATTATCAGGCGTATACCATTGCAAATATTATAAAAGCACTCGCAATCATCGGTATTGGTTGGTTAGCGCATTTTTTGATTTTTCAACGGTTAGTAGTCAAACTGCCGCGTGTACTTGAGCAATTTGAGCATCTAATCGGGGTGATGAGTCTAATGTTAATCCTACTCTTCTGGATGGTATTGGCATGATTGGGCATCTGAATCTGATATTACGACTGACCATTTGGTTTCTGCTCACTGCCGATTTCAGTGTGGCAAATATCATCATTGGCATCAGCATCGCATTCCTATTGCCGGGTCGTCCGAAAACCCCGGAAGCATTAAAAGATTGGCTGCGTGTGCTGGGTGAAATTATTGTGGCAATTCCGCAAGCATATATTGAGGCATTTGAAATCATCTTCCGTCCGCATAAATACGAAGATGTAATCAGGGAAAGAGTCAAACCCCAACGGACACCCGGACTCATATTCCTGGATATATTCTTGATCACCTTTACACCCAAGACCATTGTTTTGAAATATCACGAAGAGGGTTGGTATGAAGTCCACCGAGTGCGACGGAGGAAAAAGGCATGATTCTGAACCTAGCATTGATTGCAATGATTTTGACATTGCTTATCCCCATGTATGAAGCATGGCAAGATGATGATATTTGGCAAAAAATGTTGGCGTTTGCAAGTATTGCGACCAAGACATCAATCATGATCCTGGTCGTAGCCGTCTTGCGTGATGATTGGATGATCGGTGTTGTCGGAGTAATCATCTTGAGTGTGGGGAATGCCGGATTAATGTTGTTGGCACATATCCTCAAAAGAATGAATGATTTAGCGAATGAGTAATATTATGATTGACGTGCTTAGTTATACTTGTATAGGGTTAGGAATATTCTTTTGGTTTTGGGGAACCTTCCCTTTGCTTGGCGATCGCTCAGTGTTATTCAAGCTGCATAGTCTTTCGGTTGCGGATACCCTCGGATCTATGAGTATCGTTATTGGGCTACTCTTGAAGATACCCAGCGAATGGCCACTACTTCTCCTCGCCATCATCTCTTTAGCGATCTGGAATACAGTGCTGGGGTATGTGTTGGCTTACTGTTCTAGTAGCGAGGGTAGCCATGAATGATAACTATATCTATATCATCATTGCCCTGCTGCCCTTGGCTGCTTGTATGCTGGTATTTCAAGTCAATCCATACCATGCGCTAGTAATTCGCGGCATATTAGGAGCAGTGGCAGCATTGGTATATACGGTTTTAGGCGCGGCGGATGTTGCTTTAACTGAAGCCTTGGTGGGTACGATGCTGGCAATTACGCTCTATGCGATCGCTGTGCGCTCATCCCTGGTGATGCGTCTTGGCGTACTCGAAGACGAGGCGATCAAGGCAGATAGCAATCACCCTTTTGTGAAACTGATGGATGAGTTACGCACAATTTTTGGCAAACGCTATATGCGTCTTGAACTAGTTACCTACATGAATACGCAGTCCTTACACCAAGCGCTGATGGAAAAAGAAGTCCATGCAATCTGTGCCCCAACGGAACCAAGCGATCAAGACGAAAAGCAACCCTATCACACCAAAACCAGAATTCAACGCATCTATGACATTATGCAAACCGAACTTTCGTCACCAGAAACAATCCTGGACTATGTAAATACGCCAAATTCAGGGGAGAAGCATAGATGAAATGGATTTACATTGCGGCGGGCATAGCCGTGTACATCAAATTCCTCATCATGCCCAATTTAGCACCAGAAATACCAGATTTCTCTATCGTTGATTCGATTGTCAAAGATGGTGGCGTACCCAATGCGGTTACAGTGATCATTCTCAGGAATCGTTTATATGACACTATCTTCGAGGTAGTTGTATTTACGATCGCAATTATGGGGGCTAGTTTTCTACTGGCAAATGAAAGACCATCTTGCACAATCTATCGTTTCACCGATCAACCATCTATTGTTCTAGCACGGCTAGGAGCGACCATTGCTGCGTTGGTGAGTATCGAACTCGCTATTAGGGGACATCTCAGCCCCGGTGGTGGTTTTGCCGCAGGCGTAGCGGGTGGAACAGCCATCGGACTGATTGCGATTACCTCATCACCAGAATGGATGCAAGGGATCTACCAGCGATGGCACGCTGCTACATGGGAGAAAGTTTCGGTTTTAGTTTTCATCGTACTGGCGGTTATAACTCTGATTGGAATAGAATTACCGCATGGAGAAATAGGCGCACTTTTCAGTGGGGGTGTTATCCCCTTGCTGAATATCCTGGTTGCAATCAAAGTCGCATTAGGTTCGTGGGCGGTGATTTTAGTTTTTACTCGTTATCGAGGATTGCTGTGAGAAATGAGCTTTTGGGTTTTCAATGGTAGATTCATTTAGAAAATTCTGCCCGTAACTGATTGACAACCCGATCTAGCCCCACAGAATGGGCGGCTTTGAACAATAAACGATCGCCTGTTTGCACAAATGTCTTCAACCTAGCCACCAAATCGGCATGAGTTGCAAAGCACTCCGATGGGATACCTTCGGCACTTTGAGCGATCGCTTCGGCATCTTCTCCATCTACTAAAACCAACAAACCGTCTAAATTCAATTTTCGTACTGTTTCTCCCACTCGCTGGTGCAACTGCTGCGATCGCTCTCCCAATTCTTTCATTGCACCCAATACGGCAATTTTCCGCTTTCCGGGCGTGTCTGCCAATAATTGCAACGCTGCAATCATAGCTTCTGGTGCAGCATTATAAGTTTCATCTAAAATTACCACATCATTAGCCAAGTTAAATCGCTGCGATCGTCCTGTGGGCATATCCACCTCCACACCTGCTTTAAGGGTTGCCCAATCGATTCCCAACACCTTTGCTACCGCTAAAGCTGCTAAGAAATTAGTCGCATTGTGACGGCCGGGTAGCGGTAGAGGTAGTTGGATTCCGGCAACTTCTACAGTCTCGTTATCAATTAACTTTCCTTGAATATCCCCACCAGAACAGCCGTAAGTTAAAACTTCTCCGTGCCAAACTTTCGCCGCCGTGGCCATTAATAAAGGATTATCGTGATTGAGAATTGCCACACTATCAGCAGGCATTTCAACTAACAACTCACATTTTGCCTCAGCGATCGCTTCTTCGGAACCCAGTAACTCAATATGTGCTGTCCCCACATTGGTAATTACTCCAATTGTTGGCCGCGCTATTTGGGTTAGTTCGGCAATTTGTCCCCTACCGCGCATCGCCATTTCAATCACAGCGTAGTCATTTTCTGCACCAAGTTCTAGGAGAGTTTTCGGAACACCAATTTCGTTGTTGTAATTTCCATAAGTTTTGTGAACTCGTCCCTTTGTTCCTAAAACTGCGGCGATCAATTCTTTGGTTGTAGTTTTACCCACCGAACCCGTTACGCCAATTACAGGAATATTAAAGCGATCGCGCCACCATCTGCCAATTTGCTGATATGCCTTCAGGGTATCTTTTACTTGTAATACAGGAAGCCCCGGATTTTCGTATTCAAAATCCACAATTGCTGCTATTGCACCCTTTGCGATCGCAATTGGCACAAATTCATGTCCATCAAATTTATCGCCTCGCAAAGCTAAAAATATTTCACCCGGCTTTAGGGTACGGCTATCTGTTTGTATACCAGTACTTACTTGTATTAAGGCAGTTTCAGATAAGTTTGTAGGACTGGCCAAAAGAACTTCAACCAGTTGGGTTAGGGTGGCAGAACAACGCATAAGTAATTTACGATTTAAGGTTCAAAATTATAAAATCGAATTATGACACAATCCTACATTCAACAACAAGATTTGCGACTTCTCGAAAAAGTTCTAAATTTTAGCTTCATCACAATAACATCAAAAATATTGCCAAAGAAGCATAATTTCTTTGGCATACCTTTAAAAGCTATTTATATAGTTTAATTAAGAGTTTAATTAAGCAGATATTTTATTGTCCTATCCTCGGTTTTTAATTAACATTACTTCCACAATTTGTACTGCAATCTCGCTAGAAACGCCTAAAGCTTGATATAGATCGTTTAAGAAACTTTTTTCTTCTTCAGCTGCAACACCTCCAGCTAAGATTAAATCGGTTGCTACTGCAAAGGCTGATTCCCGCAAGTCTTGAGATAGAGAATATTTTGCGGCATCAAATAAAGCATTAAAACCATCTCCCTGGAGAATGCCCAAGATTTGGTCAAATAGTCTATTCAACATCTCATGAGGATAACCTTTAAAAAGTTTCATCTGAGACAACGCAAAAGTGATATAATTCCCTTGCTCAACGGAAAGATAACCGTCTGACGCTGTTGCTAGCAAAACAATGACAGCAAAAGCTTCGGCTGAATTGAGTACTGTTTGGGTTTGGTTTTCTGTACCCAACACAGCGTCGAATAGACCCATTTATAGTAACTCCTTGGTTATAGTCTCAATAGCGCTACAGCTTACCCGTGTTTTTGGTATATTTACAGGTAAGACTGCGACGCGATGAGACTTTATGCTTTAGTATTCCCAAGATTAATCCACGGCGAACACTTGCACCCAATGGTTTTTGGCAATAACTACATTGCCATTTGTAAACTTAGCGTTCTCCTGCCTTTTCTATTGTTTCAATTACGGCCAAACCTATACCAGAAGCTGCTATTAACAGTACTGCTGAGATCAAATAGGCGTTGGTCAGCATCCGTAGGGCTTCATCGAAAAAAATGTAGGTGGTCATTCCTTCACCTTTTGAAATTTGTGTTGCTAGTGCTTTTTATTTCTCCACACCCAGATAGGTGAATTTCGTTGAGAAACTGCTAGCAATTGCATCTTAACAAAACTTTAGCTCTTTAAGAACACGATTCAAACTTTTTCTTTCTGAAGATTTGATGAATTTTAAAAAGCCTTTGTAAAAGAAATTACTTAGGTTGAGTTGAGAGCAAAAGTTATGTCACCCTAAATTTACGTAAAGGGGGTTGTTAAATTAGTTAACTAGCTCACAAATAATTATGACAATCAAGATGCACAAATTGCCGATTTTTGCAGATTATATTGTGAAATCCCAAGGAAATATATGAGAGGATTCCCGGTTTCTGGGAGAAGCCGGGAATCTGAACCACAAATCAATAGGATTATTACGATCTCAGTGCATATACGAGAGTCACTCAATAATAAATTCCGAAGTTTTACCTAAAAAAAAGAAAGTTCTAAAGTAAACAGCGTTCAATTGTCGCTACAACTGATTGAGAAAGAGAATCAAAGTCATAACCACCTTCTAAGCCAAACAAAATTTTACGAGTTATCCCTAGACAATAATCAGTAAATAAAGCGTAATCTTGTGGCTGCAAATTGATACTTGCTAGAGGATCTGCAAAATTGCCATCATAACCAGCACTTACAATTAGCAAATCCGCCTGAAAATTAGCTAAAAACGGTACTACCTGTTTTTCGAAAAGTGGTTGATATTCACCGATATCGCTACCAGGACGGACTGGTAAATTTAATACATTATTATGAAAGCCGCGTTCTGTTGATCTGCCAGTGCCGGGGTAGCATGGATATTGATGTAGGGAACAGTAAGCGATGCGTGCTTGGGTTTCGACGATCGCTTGAGTACCATTACCGTGATGCACATCCCAATCGAGGATGGCGACACGGTTAATTCCGGGTTGTTCGAGGGCAAATAAAGCAGCGATCGCAGCATTAGAAAATAGGCAAAAGCCCATCCCCGCATCGCTTTCTGCATGATGTCCTGGGGGACGCGCTAATACAAAAGCTGGATTAGCCGACTTTAATACAGCTTCGACACCATCCAACCATGCACTGACTGCTAGCAACGCCACATCATAACTGCGTGGGGAAACTGGCGTATCTCCATCCAAAGGGCCACCGCCACTAGAGGCGATTTGCCAAAGTTTTTTGATGTAGTCTGGGCTATGGGCTTTAACCAACATAGACATCAGTGCTGGGTGTTCTGATGTTGGTGTGGGCGATCGCCAGTCAATTTTATCTGCAAACGCAGTTGCTTTTAGAGCGGTGGCGATCGCGCTTAAACGTTCTGGTTTTTCAGGATGGTATTTTCCAGTCTTGTGATCTAAAAATTCGTCGGAATAAATGACTGGCAGCATAGAACGAAAAAGTTGGCAGCAAGACAATGAATGCTATTGTATCGTCACTAGCACAAACAGTTTTCCCTTGTACTAGAACACCAGGTTGAAAAAGTTTAAGTTTCGTAAAGATGTACTGAACTAAACAAACATGATGCTAGATTAAGAGCAAGGTACAAACAGGTTAAAAGTTACCAAAAACTTTCATATTAGAGCCTGTACCTTCTGCTCTAATAAGACTGCGATCGCTCTGAAGTTGTGGCATCCATTGAATGTGTTTTTGCTTTAAGTTCAATGAGTTGTTTTGGAGGTTTTGAAAACGCACAGTCAGAAAATGCCTGCCTAGTTGGAATATAAGGATGTGCAATTCTGAGTATAGCGATCGCCAATACTGTCCACCTTAGTTGAGTTACTTACTTCTGAATTCTCCAATCTTCAAGAAACCGCCCCAAGCTGCTGATATTCATCCATCGTAGCTTCCGGCGGTTTCTGCTTTGAGTGTCATTTGTCATTTGTCCTTTGTGATTTATCTTTCTTCTTAAAAGACGGTTATTTAGACCAATGACCAATGACCAATGACTAATGACCAACTAAAGTAATTACAGTCACTTCTGGCGGGCAAAATAAACGGCCTGGTTTATAAGTTCCTAAACCTCGATTGACATATAATTGATTTTCTTGCACCTTATGAAACCCTTGCGCCCACTCCCAATATCGCACGACTTTAGAACAGTCTCCTAGTAAAAATGTTACCCAACACCGTAATTTTTTGGGAATTTGTTTGAGTAGCTTTTTATAGTGAAAAACTACAGGGCCGATGCCAGGAATTACAATGTGGCCGCCGTGGGTATGACCAGATAATTGCAAATCTACACGCCATTGTTGCAGTATCTTGGCTGTATCTGGGTTATGGGATAAAACGATGCGGGGTGTGACAGAATCTAGTTGATTCATAACTGGTGCGGGGTAGAATTCCCGTGACCAATAATCAGCTAGCCCCACTAATGGTAATTCTTTTCCGAATGGATAGGCGATTTCATTCCAAAGTACATGCACTCCAATGCTAGTTAACGCCTGTGTAACTTCTGCTTTTGAATGGCTGTAATAGATATCGTGATTACCCAGTACAGCGTAGATACCACAGCGACTTTGCAGATGTTTAAGTCGATGTACCAATTGGTGAATTGGTGTCGGATCATCAGTTACATAGTCACCAGTTAATACAATTAAATCCGGTTCAGCTTCGTTAGTAAGTGCGATCGCTTTTTCTAACATATCTTCCGATAGCCGCAAACCATCGTAGTGAAAATCTGACAACTGCACTAGCGTTGTACCTTGTAAAGATGCTGGAAGTTCCGCAATCTTAACCGTGATTTTATCTACTCTTAAATGTCCCGTAAACAACCAATGCATAAGACAACCGATACTCCTCATACCAGCGCTTACAGCTTACCAAAAATAAAAATGTAAGTTGATAAACTGCAATAATTTCTGTCATAAGCTCAAAAAAAATTAATTAGCTTAAATCTTAAAGATAAACTAAGAAGACTTTGCTTTAATTTGCAGGCACTCCTTAGTCAGAATACCTGCTGTGATTCCGTTTTTTATTTTGAAATTCGAATCACTTACTCACTTTGTAGCGTGATTATAGTAACTTCTGGGCGGCAAAATAACCGTCCTGGGAGATAAGTTCCTAAACCACGATTGACATACATCTGATTTTTTCCGATCCGATGGAAACCCTGCGCCCATTCCCAATGCTTGACTACAGAAGCATTTACTTCCAAAAATGGCACTCGACGGCGCACTGCTAGGGGTATGTTTTTGGCAATCTTGTTATAAACCAAAGCCCCTGGGCCAAGTCCGGGAATCACGATTTGGCCACCATGAGTATGACCAGATAGTTGTAAATCTACTCGCCACGCTTGCAGGGTCTCCGCAGTATCTGGGTTGTGGGATAATACAATACAGGGTGTGTTGGGGTTTAGTTGATTCATGACTGATACAGGATTGAATTCCCGTGACCAACTATCCGCCAGTCCAACGAGTGGCAATTCTTTTCCTAGCGGATAGGCAATTTCGTTCCAAAGGACATGAATTCCGATACTAGTAAGGGCATTTGTAACTTCTGCTTTTGCGTGTTTGTAATGTATATCATGATTGCCAAGAATCGCATAGATACCACTGCGACTTTGCAAATGTTTGAGTCTAAGTATTAGTTGGTGAATGGGTGTCGGATCGTCAGTTACGTAGTCACCAGTTAATAAAATTAAATCTGGTTTAGCTTCGTTAGTAACTGCGATCGCTTTTTCTAGCATATCTTCCGACAGCCGCAAACCATCGTAGTGAAAATCTGACAACTGCACCAGCTTCTTACCTTGTAACGATGCAGACAACCCTGCAATGTTAACCGTCAATTCTTCTGTACTCAACGGCCCAGATAACAACCAATGCATAAAACGTTCAATAAATTTATATCATAGCGTCTACAGCTTAACCAAACATTGTTGCTTTGTGTGTAGCTACTTAAGCAACTTATTATAAATTTTATAAAAATTCTAGATTATAACGTATTTATACTTGTTTAAGTTAAATGCAGCTTTGCTATTAAGGGACTTCCAAGAAATAAATTATCCAATCTTGTGGGGTGGGCATCTTGCCCGCCTTTGACTATGGGCAGGCGAGACGCCCACCCCACAATAAATAGTTGTATATTTTTTTATTTGGAAGTCCCTAACTAACTGACATCAAAATGCATTAGCTACCCGCTAGGGCGTGTTTTCAAACTCGTTGTATCCTAAAAATAGGCGATCGCAAACAGGATGTTATACCATGTTCGGCAAATCACTTATAACCCTCTTCTGTCACTTTCCGGGAGGGCGATCGCTTCCTGTGCAAAAGCTCTGAAAGTCAGATCAACCACTATTTTGAAAATTTTTCTTAATTGATTAGATTTTTTTAGTAGATAAATGCTGTTTTACCACATCTAAACGTGAACAATTCCAATAATCGACATGGGAGATAATTAAACCATCGGAGTTAAGACATAATTCGCTCCAACCAGGAATAGAAATTCGTGGCTTCCAGGGAAGAGGAGTATTCCAACTGAGTGTCCACTCGGTTTTTATTGTGTCTCCTAGACGTTGAATATTATGTAAGTCCATCTTGGGATCTAAAAACCAAGTTTGGATAAAATTAATCATTCCTTTGTAACGTTTAACACCACGAAATTTATTCAATGGGTCTTGAAAATAAACGTCTGGAGCGTAGATAGTATAAGTTTGATTTGCGGGGAATCTTTGATAGTCTTCTTTGAGGATTTCAATAATATCCATAATAAATAGATATATTTGTAAATTACTTTAATATGTCAACTTGGGGCGGATATAAATTCCGATTAAAGGTAAAAATTAACCTTCGTTCCATAAACGTTCTAGCTGATACCGCCAAGTAGCTAGAACTTCTTCTCGCGCCTCTGAACTTTGATTTATTTCGCCCATAAATCCTTCTGCATAAAAGCGTTCTAAGCTTTGCATAGTAGCTTGCAGAGATTGCCCTTGTTGTTTTGCTGCCTGAATAATTTGTCGAATGCGACTTTCAATTAGTCGATTAAAAACATTATTTAATCTACCCTCATGGAGAGATATAAGTCGGTTGATTGCATTGGACAAATCTGCACTTACTAAAGTGCCACTATTATGTTGAAATACCCCCCAAATTACTCCTTCATACAAAGCGTAACGTACTTCTTGAGTGTCATCAAAGTTGGCTTCTAGGAACTGCCCTAAAAATGGTTGTCCTTCCTCTACGGACACAATAGGCAGTAAAACTCTTAGCCAAGTATTATCTTCGGAAAGCAGCACCAACAACCGAAAAGTAGAAGTGTCTACTTGCCACGATCCTGGCTCGATCGCATTAACAGCCGATGTGCCAAATAATTCGGCTAATGTATCCGCAATTTCTTCAAGTGTCATAAGCCTTTGTTTACAACATATAGCTTCTAGATTAGCGCAGAGATGCATCAGCTTATTTACTAAAACTTCCTATTGTAAAAAAAGTTTCAGTTTCCTGGAACGCGCAGTGGGGGCGTACAGCTAGGTGTACGCCCCCACAAATAATGTATTCCACTAAATTGAAATGTTTTATTTAGCTCATCGAATTGCTCAAAAACACGATACCGATCGCACATAAAGCGAAACCAGCAATGCTGATTTTCCAGGGTAAAGTTCGGTTTATTTCTCCCATACCCATTGCAGCACCAATTTCTCTGGCACTCATGGCAACTGCAAACAGAGTCAATGCCATACCTACTATATAGGCAATTAGTGATATCGTTCCTGCCCCAATAACAGATTCAGCAACAGTGTAACCCTGAAATAAACCAGCACTGATGCCCATCAAAGCAAGTACCACAAAGTTTGGTTGATTTGGCATCATCAGCATAGTACTAAAAACGACGGTAGAAATAGCGATCGCTATTTCAGCACCTGGAAAATTTAGCTGGAATAAATGAATTACAATGCCCAATATTGCTGCTAAGACAAAACATGCCGCGATCGCAACGCCACGAACAAACATAGATGAGAGTAAGCCAATAGCAATAATCCCAACTAAACAATCTAAGCCAATTACTGGATCTGCTAATCCCCAAAGAAAGCCTTCCCAACAGTTTGTGATGGTATGGTTAAGTGGTGTTCCACTTAATGAACTCAGTAAGCTAATTAGAATTAAGACTGCGATCGCTCCAATATGGCGATCCATTAACTTCGAGATGTAAAATTCCCGTGAAGCAGGGAATTCTGATAATTTACTTTTGAACATCGCTATCTGCCAAATTAGTTTTTTCGGTAATTTATACTACCCACCTACCCTAAAAAACTAACGTGGTAATTACACCGCCTTGTACTAGCTTTATGAATTTATGCAAAGCCACGGTTACTGAAAAGTATAACGGGCGGTGTATCCTCTTGTAGAGAAGTTTGTCGCAGACATCGCTACTAAAATTATTAACACTTGATATTCAAGATGGTATCTAATCGACTGTAAATGTAGTTGAAAAATCTAGCTATAATTTCCTTTTATCTTAGTATTTTCTCTCAGAAATAATGCTCTCCTTTACCTAACCTAAAACTTATCTTAACTGAATTCTATTAAAAAGAAGACTAATCTAGAAAATACCTTCATTGAAAGAGAGAATGAAATTCATCAAATTTCTACTACTTAGTGTTACTCTCATCTTCTTTGTATGGATTAGTCCACTACACGCTAGTCCAATCGCCCAATTGCCAACTTCTTCACCTTCAGTTGCACAACGGGAAACAACATCTTTAAAAAGTTCCCAAGATGTATTAACTATTGCAACTTTCAACGTCGAGAATTTAGATCCAAAAGATCGACGCTTTGATAATATTGCTAAAATTGTTCTCAATAATTTGAACGCACCAGATGTCATCAATTTAGTTGAAGTTCAAGATAACAACGGGCCAACCAATGATGACGTTGTGAATGCAAACGAGACTTACCAAAAACTGATTGCTGCGCTCGAAAATATTGGTAGTCCAGCATACGACTTTGTGGATATTGCACCCATCGACGATCAAGATGGTGGAGAACCTGGAGGTAATATCCGGGTTGGTTTCTTATTTCGACCTAGCCGGGTAACTCTAGTAAAACTACCTAGAAGAGGTGGTTCATTAGATGCTGTAGGTATTTCCCAAAGTGCAAATGGTCTTGATCTTTCACTCAACCCAGGCCGGATTGACCCTACCAATAGTGCTTTTGAGGAAAGTCGTAAGCCACTAGCGACAGAATTTATTTTTAACGGTCAAAAACTGTTTATTATTGCTAATCACTTTGTTTCTAAGCGGGGAGGTTCTCCTAGCGACGTTCAACGAGTCAAACAAGCCGAAATAGTTAATGAATTTGTCAGGCAAATACTAGAAATTGACCCGCAAGCTAAAGTAATTGTACTGGGTGACTTAAACGATTTACCAGATTCTCTAACTCTGAAAACTTTGAAGGGTAACATTCTTGAGAATCTGACGGCTAGTTTACCTGCTAGCGATCGCTTTACTTACAAATTTCGGGGAAATCCTCAACTCATTGACCATTTGTTGGTTAGTGAAAATCTTTCTCGTACTGCTCAACCGGAAATTGACATTGTGCATGTCAACGTTGGTTTTAGTAAGCCTGTCAGCGATCACGATCCTGTGATTGCAGCGTTTACGTTATCTGCTACCCAGTCTAATGAAACAAT
Organism: Nostoc sp. UHCC 0252; assembly: GCF_034931145.1. NCBI lineage: Bacteria > Bacillati > Cyanobacteriota > Cyanophyceae > Nostocales > Nostocaceae > Nostoc > Nostoc sp. UHCC 0252. The sequence goes on from NZ_JAYGHE010000056.1 coordinate 32,378, forward strand.
CCCTCCTGTTGTTCAACCCACTCCTACTCCCGTAAATGATTCGGCAATTATATTGCCTCAATTATCCAAAGTTGCTTTAGTTGAAGAACTTGCTAAGGAGTATAGACCCAGCAAAAATTTGAACTACGATCGCGCCAGAGACGAAATGTTTAGTATTATTGACAACCGAGCGGGTATTGTAACTGATATCTATGCTAGTTACCAAATTCGTCTAAATGGTAATGGCGATCCTAGTCAGGAAGCTGACAAGTTAGGGCTGAATACGGAACACGTTTGGCCACAAAGTAAAGGGGCTGACAATGGTAATGCCCGAAGTGACCTGCACCATCTATTTCCTGCACGAAAAGATATTAATAGTGAGCGAGGAAATAAACCCTTCGACGATATAGCTGATACAAGTACTAAAAAATGGTATCGGAATGATGCTGTCCAATCTACAATTCCTACCAGGGCAATTGACGAGTTTAGCGAATCAGCATCTGCTAAATTTGAGCCTAGAGAAAAAGTAAAAGGGGATGTAGCCAGGGCAGTGTTTTACTTTTACACCATCTATCGGAATCAGGCTGAGAAGGTAGACCGAAATTATTTTCAGAATCAGCGTCAGACTTTGTGTAAGTGGAATCAGCAAGACCTACCGGATATTACTGAAATAGAACGAAGTAATGCGATCGCTAAATTTCAAGGTAATGACAATCCATTCGTGTTAGATGTCACATTAGCAGGACGGGCATACTGTAATTCTTAATGCGTGTAGCAATTCTATTTGATTTGTGAGTATTGCAACCCCCCAATAAATCCCCGACTTCTTTGAGAAGTCGGGGATTTTGTTTCTGCGCGTTTGATTCAAGATTGCTACAGACCAAATTTAGCATCAAACAGACTTTATCTGAATCGGAATTTGGATGATAAACTCTGTGCCTTGAAGCGGTGCAGAAATACACTTGAGTATTCCACCATGCTTGTTGATAATTTGGTAGCTAATCGACATACCTAGACCTCTAGCTGAACCAACAGGTTTAGTTGTAAAAAATGGGTCAAAAATTTTTTGCTTTATTTCTTCTGTCATCCCACAGCCATTATCAGCAATCCGAATTATGACTTGATTGGTGTCTAAAAAGTCAGTGGAAATGTGAATCTGAGGATTGTAAGTTGTCAGTTCTTGGTTGCGAGTTGTTTTATAATCGCTCGCTAATAGACGACAACCAATTATTGATTCTTTCAAAGCATCAATAGAATTATTAATAATATTTATAAATACTTGATTTAGTTGTCCAGGATAGCAATCGATTTTAGGTAAGTTCCCATATTCTTTGATAACTCGAATCTCTGGATAATTTCCTTCCGCTTCCAGGCGATTTTGCAAAATTAAGAGAGTGCTTTCAAGACCTTCGTGGATATCAACTTCTTTTTTTTCAGCTTCATCCAAACGCGAGAAGTTACGCAAAGATAATACTAGATTGGAGATGCGCTCGGCTCCCATTTTTATGGAAGATAAGATTTTCGGCAAGTCTTCTTTAATGAAATCAAGGTCTATTTCTTCAATATAAGCTTTAATTTCTGATAGTAAATGACAATCGCCTTCCTGATAAAGCGTAATCAAATTAAGTAAGTTACTAATATATTCATTGACAATAACGATATTCCCGTCAATAAAACTCACCGGATTATTAATTTCATGGGCAATACCCGCAACTAATTGCCCTAATGAAGACATTTTTTCAGTTTGAATCAGTTGAGCTTGTGTATTTTCAAGTTCCTCTAAGGCAAGTTTTAGTTGACAGTTAGCTGCTTCTAATTGTGCCGGACTTGGCAAAGCTAGAGCCTGGGGAATGATGGGTAAAAGTGCGATCGCTGTATATAGTGAAATAATCGCCGTAATCAGTTTAATGAAAGTGGACAGCCAGTAAGTTGGATGCCAAAGCGTCCATATATCCATCAGATGGGTTGTACCACAAGAGATGATAAAAGCTCCAAATAATAAAAGTATCCATTTAAAGGGGAAATCCTTTCGCTTGTGGACAAAGTAAACAAGGGCGATGGGAATAGAATAATACACCAAAGCGATCAGAGAATCTGAGATGATGTTTAGCCACACTAAGCTCGGCTTCCAGAGGTAACAATGTCCATGTGGAATAAATGAGCTATCAGTCAAAAAATTTTGCCCTAGTTCCAGCATATAGCGATATAACTGTCAAGCATTAAACAACAAATCATACACGCTGCATTATAAATTGTCCTTAATACTAAATGCTGAATGTTGTACTAATGCAGTAATTCTTCAACCTGATGCTGGCTCCACAAAGTTCTGTATAAACCCTGTTGTTGCAAAAGTTCTAAGTGATTTCCTACCTGAACAATTTTTCCCTTTTCCATCACCAAAATTCGGTCAGTAGCTGCCGCCGCCGATAATTGATGAGTAATGAAAATTACTGTTTTGCGTCCAGTACCACTGGAGAGATTTTTGAGGATTTTCGTAGCTGTTTGATTATCCACACTAGAGAGGGCATCATCCAAAATTAACACTGGAGCATTAACCAGCATCGCCCTAGCTAAGGCAGTACGTTGTCGTTGACCGCCAGAAAGAGTAATACCGCGTTCGCCAACAAGAGTCTCATATTGCTGGGGAAAATTATTAATTTCTGATTCAATTTGGGCAAGTTTAGCAACAGATTCTATCTGTTCTTGTTCGCTAATTGGATCGCCGTAGCGGATATTATTTTGAATTGTAGTGCCAAATAGAAAACTATCTTGAGGAACGTAGGCGATCGCACCTCGTAAATCTGCCAAAGCTATTTTAGTAATATCCAGCCCATCTAAAAACAATTGTCCTGATTCAATATCCAACAAACGCGGCAAAGCATTCGCCAAAGTGGATTTTCCTGAACCAATTGCCCCAACAATAGCCACGGTTTCTCCGGGAGCAATAGTAAAGTTGACATTTTCTAAAGCTGGAGTAGTAGAACCAGGGTAAGTGTAGGTGAGATTTTTAGCAGTCACTTCCCCTTTAAGTTCAGCCGCCGGGATGTGTATGGCATCATCTGCATCTTGAATTTTCGGTGTGACAGAGAGAATAGATTCTAGACGGTCTATACTAACTTCACCCCGTTGGTAAGCGGTAATTGTGAATCCTAAAAGGGCTGTGGGAAAAACTAGACGCTCTACATAAATTAGCAAGGCTAAAAAGTCGCCAACCTGAAGTGCCCCAGTAGACATCCGCGCTGCCCCTAGCCAGATAATTACCAGCGAACTGACATTGGCTAGCCCACCAATTAGCGGAAACAGGGTATTTCGGAGTTTTGCCAGTTCTATGTTAGCAGCCAATAACTGTTGATTTTTTTTAGAGAAAGCTCGACGCTCGTTTGCTTCTTGGGCATAGATTTTAATTAAAGCAATACCACTAATATCTTCTTGGATAAGTTCGCTGATGTCAGAGAGTTGCTCTTGGACTGCTGCTTGCTGTTTGCGTAAGCGATCGCTAAACAGACTTACCAACAAGAGCATAAAAGGGTAAACTGCCAGAGATGCTAGCGTCAGATCAACACTGATCGCCAGCATTACCGGCAGCGTCAGGGCGTAGGCAAACACCGTATTTGCCAAACTCAAAACGGCAAAACCCAATAACCGTTTGATATTGTCCACATCACTGGTTGCCCGATTAATCAAATCGCCAGCAGTGTTACTGGCAAAATAAGCCGGCTCCAGCTTGAGTAAGTGTTCAAAAATCCTTTGTTTCAGGTCAAATTCCACCTGACGGCCTACCCCAAATAGCCAAATGCGTGATGCCATCCGCATTAGCCACATCGCCGAACTGAGCAATACAATTACTACTACATAATGTACTATTTCGTTCCAGTTGAAGGTTGTTGAGAGTTTATCAACACCAGCACGAATCAACCAAGGGATATAAACGCCCAGTGCATTGACAGACAACAAAGCGAGAATGCCTAATGACGCTTCCCGCCAATGGGGTCGTAGGTAAGCAATGAGTTTAGCGATTCGTCGAGATTTTGCCATTAAAGCAATTTTGCAACTTTATCATCCTAGATTAACTGCTAGTCCAAGCAGACAGCTATGTAGATGGAGGGAATATTGCTTATAGATTAAGCTTTTTTTACCTCTTTCAACTGGATAGTTATCGAGAAAGGCAAGAGGCAGAAGGGAAGAGGAATTGGGGCAAGGGGCGAGGGGCAGAGGGTCAAAGGGGAAAAACTTATTGGTAACTTCTCCCTTGCTCCCTGCTCCCTGCTCCCCTGCTTCTTCCCTCCAGCCTTCTTCAACTTTATTAGCGTTGAACACGCATGAACCTGTAAACTTCAGCGAGATAACTTTCCCAAGTTCTTGTTGTCAATTGCAACGTTTCCGAATTTGGTACAAAGTCTTCAAGTCGTAAACCGCGTGTGCGAATATCTTGGGGATTTCCTTGTAATAGATAGGGAGGCACTCTCAAATTATAAGAAAGAATGCCATCCCCTGTAACATCTGAAATGTTCGCTGCGGTGGTTTGTTGCCCTAATGCCACCAGTGTCCCAGATGGTGTAGTAGTTACTAGAGGTGCCCTATAGAGGAAATAGGCGACTGCTGGTGTACTTGCCAACAACAAAATTGTTAGTGCCCAACCTACCAAGTATCCTCCTGGCTTGTCTATTCCGCCCCCTTTGATTCTCTGAGCTGCAAAAATCATCAGTAAAACAGAGGCTCCTAGAGGTCTAAGTGGAAAAGACAGCATTCTCCACAACGATGCTACAGCTGGTTCGTTCGGGTTAAGAAATGATAGGGCTACGATTACCAAGATCACGACTAGGATTAATCGCCCGACAAAACTTCCAGAGGGATAAAATCGCTGGAACAGAGAATATACGATAGTGCCAATCAGCAGCCACAGCAGTACTCGACTTAACAATAGAAACATAGATTAACTCTCAAATTTTCTGGTGCGGTGAGCCAGTGTGGTGTTAAGACAGTCCATCTTGCTAGGGGTTTTCACGCTACTTTTTCTTTGAGTAGAAGAAGTGGCTCCCCAAGAGGATCTGTCCTGCATGGTTTCCCTGTGTAAAACAACTAGTGACTTCTTCGCCGCGACGCTAGAAGCGCCACCCGTAAGGATCAACCTAGAGGTTTCGGGAAATGGATTTATTTTATTGTCAAATTGTAATCGCACTGTTTGACTTAAAATACTTCAAACCTCACACCCAAAGACTACCGTCGTAGTGATTTTAGTTCAAATTTTTGTCACTGCGTCTATTATTTATAATTTTCCAGAAGAGTAATGTGGCACCGGTAAACTAAATTAATTGAGTAATCCACTTAAAAGGAAAAATTATGTCGTCTGGAAAGCCTACCATTTTGGTAACAGGGGGGGCTGGATACATTGGTTCCCATACAGTGCTTGCTTTGAAGCAAGCGGGTTATAACGTTGTCATCCTTGATAATCTAGTCTATGGGCATCGTGACTTGGTAGAGAAGGTTTTACAGGTAGAACTGGTAGTAGGAGATACAGGCGATCGCGCCTTGCTAGATCACCTATTTAAAACCCGTGATATTGCTGCCGTGATGCACTTTTCTGCCTACGCCTACGTAGGAGAATCGGTGACTGATCCGGCTAAATACTACCGCAATAACGTTGTTGGTACTTTAACCCTCTTAGAGGCGATGCTGACGGCATCTGTAAAGAAATTTGTCTTTTCTTCTACCTGTGCTACCTACGGCGTACCAGAATCTGTACCCATTCCAGAAAACCATCCCCAAAATCCGATTAATCCTTATGGCGCTACAAAATTGATGGTAGAGCGGATTCTTTCTGATTTTGATGTTGCTTATGGTTTTCAATCAGTGCGTTTTCGCTATTTTAATGCTGCTGGTGCTAATCCCAATGGTTTACTTGGCGAGGATCACAACCCAGAAACCCATTTGATTCCCTTGGTGCTGATGACAGCTTTAGGTAAACGAAAATCTATCTCAATTTTCGGCACTGATTACCCCACGCCGGATGGTACTTGTATTCGTGATTATATTCATGTTAATGACTTAGCAGATGCCCATATTTTGGGATTGGAATATTTATTAAAAGGTGGCGATAGCGAAGTTTTTAATTTGGGCAATGGTAGCGGTTTCTCTGTGAAAGAAGTGATTGCCGCCGCCGAACAGGTGACAGGAATTTCCATACCAGTAGAAGAACGCGATCGCCGTCCTGGTGATCCCCCAATTCTTATTGGCACTAGTGAGAAAGCCAGAACAATCTTAGGCTGGAAACCTCAGTATCCATCCATTGAGGATATTGTCGCTCATTCATGGCAGTGGCATCAAAAGCGGCACAAGTAAGAAGAGGGGAATGGGGAATGGGGAATGGGGAAAGACTTGTTTCAAGTTCTCACTTGTTGTCCCCTTGTCTCCCCTGCTCCCTGCTCCCTGCTCCCTGCTCCCTGCTCCCTGCTCCCTGCCCCCTGCCCCCTGCTCCCTTGCCTACTCCCTACCGCCTCTCATGCTTCGCAGGACGACAACTAAGATGCCAATAAATCCGAGGATGGGAAGTGCGATCGCCCAAATTGGTAATTGCTGAGATTCACCCTCAACTAAATCACCATTGCCATTGACATCTCGCAGGTTTTGTGGCCTTTGTGTAGAACCACCTGCCACAGTAACTTCAAATTTGAATTGAAAGGGTTTGAATCTTGCTCCAGAGGCTGGTTTCCCATTTAATTGCAACTCATAAATTCCTGGCTTGGGAAAGGTAATATCTGCGCCTGGAATGCCTTGATAACGTTCAGCTGCCACAGGTTCTAACTGCGGTTCTAGGAGCGGTGGCTCTCCGGCTGCATAAGGTTCGGCATAAACAGCCAACCGACAATTACACTGTGACAGAGGAATCACCCTTCCACCTCTGCGGGTAAGTGCAAACCAGGCTTGGGTAGGTTCTCCAGCGCGGGGATTATCATTTGGTTCAATGTGAAGAGTACCACCAACATCTCCAGATATCTCCACCTTATGAGCAGACGCAGAGGAAAGATTAGTTATTGGTATAACTAAGCAACTCAGAAATAATAAATACTTAATTGTTCCTTGATTCCAGGAAATGCTTTTGAGCGGGTAAAGCCTTTGTTTTTGACTCGTTGGGATGGAGCCAGAAAATAAGGATGATTTACCGCGATTTTGTTGGGGGGACATAAAACTTTTCTACGGCTAACTTTGACCAAAAAAAACGCGATCGCACCATCAATACACTGAGGGTAATAATTACCATCAGTACTACCGCTAATTTATTTCCCCAAGTTGATTGCCAAGAACCCAAATAATGGGAACCAATCAACACAGCATGAATGGCACTCAACAGCAAGGCTGGCACACCCAATAGATGAATCTGTCGCCAACGCTTGCCTAAAGATTTCTGCAAAGATTCCCAACTCGTAAAAGCGGCAGGGGACATTAATACCAATGCTACAACACCCGCAGCCATACCCCATTGAAATTGTGGCGGTAGGAAAGAAAAGGCGGCAAAATTCCATTGCAATGAGTGTTCTATCATGTGGGTGGTGTGAACCACAGAAAGCACAAAAGATCCTACACCCAAAGCGCGGCGGTAACGCAGTGGTGCAGCCCACAACCCACTAATAGGACGCGCAATTAACGCCAAAATTAAGCAGAATAAAGCAGCGTGTCCGGTGTAATCTACCATTGTGTCACCAGTCCGCAATAAGGTGATGATGCCAATGGTGAGTGTTACCCAACCGCCTAATCGAAATAACTGACTGCGCCTATCTTTACTTACCAATGATGTGGAAACGCCTACACCTAGCATAGTGGGCAGGGTTCCCAGTCCAAAAGCCAGCATAGTCGCCCCACCCATCCAGAAATTGCCAGTTTCAACGGCTTTTATTTGGGCAGCATAGAGAAAACCACAGGGCATTAAACCCCAAGTCATTCCCAAAAGTATTGGTGTCCACCATTTAGTTTTAAAGGAAAGCTTAACCATTCCGGCGCTGAGGCGATCGTGTAAACTACCTTGCAATAGGGGATGTAACACAGGAATGCGTGGGAGGAAATCGGGTTTTATTTGTCCTAAACCAAACCAAATTAACAATACCCCAGTTAGGATTGCCATCCAGCGCCGGAATTCGCTGCCAACACCCGCTAGCTGTCCGCTTTGCAGGAATACCGAACCTAATGCCCCAATGCCAGCACCGACTAGAGCATAGCTCAACATCCGCCCCAGGTTTAGCAGGAGATGAAATTTTAATTGCTGTTGCCAAGTGTCGGACTTTTCTAAGGTTGATGTGCGTCCCAAAGAGGCTGTTGGTGGTGTTTTCGGCTGATGAGATAGGGAAAATGCCACTGTTAAAGGGCCGCACATCCCAAAGCAATGCCCAAAACTCCCCAGAAACCCCAAGATTGCGATCAGCAGTAAATCTACCATAAAAAAAGCCGTGAGTTCTGAGTCATGAGTTCTGAGTGTCAGAATAAAGATTTTGAAGAAGTAATAAGAAATTCTTTTCTTCTTTACTCAGTACTCAGCACTCCTCTAGTGGGGCACTTTAAGTGAAGTTGCGATCGCTGTCAAAAGACAAAGCGTCAAACTTGATTATGACAGTAGCAGTGCCATTTTGTGAGGTGCTGAAAATTAACAGGCTAAATCCCGCTATCGAAAATATGGCTATCTAACTGAGAATAAAATCTGACCTTTTTGGAAATTACTCAAGCTAATGTACTCAAGAATTCCATTAGGAGCAATACTTTGCAACTGTCTCTATAGAATCTTCGGTAGAAGACTCTGGATGATTGGATTGATGTCGATTTCCAAAGGTTGCGTCAAGTTTTTCCCGAATACTATCTCGCTGTTTTTGGATAATAGCAAGTTGCTCACGCAGTTCTTCTTCTTTTAGCTGTAATAAGTCAGAAGTATCGGGGCTATTATTGAGATCCCGAACTACACTGTTAACTACCTCTGACTCTTTGACTCTTCCTATAAAAGCAGCAGTTAAGGATGCTACTCTCTCCAAGAATTCTTTGCAGCCAGGATGAAAATCATATTCATACCCAGTATATAAAGAGAGCGCTCCTACAACTTCTTCTTTATAAATGAGTGGAAAACACCCAAAAGATTTAAATTGGTTAAGCACTATCCAATCTTGGTTTTTGAATTTTTCTATGTTTTGATCATTTATTCCGGTAAGTGAGATAGCACGTTTTTCCCTAAGAGTATCTCCTACGAATCCATCTTCATAACCTCTAGGATCATCTAATCGTTTATCCCATTTAACCCTCTCAGCCCCTGCTTTATCTACAACTTCAAGTAAATGATTTTTATTTTTTACTCGTAGTATACATACTTCAAAAGCTGTGTCATCTGAAACTAAACGGTTAACAACAGTTTTGTATGCGTCTTGGACATCAGACAGATTACTGCGATAACCAACTAAAGCATCTGACAAATCAGCAAGTAGTTTTACCTGACGTTTCTTGCGTAAATTTGATATTGCAGATGCGACTGACGAGCCTATTGTATATAACCAATGAATCTCTTCTTGAGAAAAACCATAATTGGGAATAGGTTTTCTTTTAATTGGATCAATTTTATTAATTACTTCGAGTACTCCATAAGTTTTATGTTGACCATCTAGAGGGACAGCAATAGCAGAATAAATGCCTCCGAGTTTTTCTAAATATTTCTCTTGACTTTTGGCATCTAAAGGTATTTTACTCAAATCATTAGCTGACTGAGGTTGGCCAAATCCATCTTCATGAGGGAGAGCGGCTTGACCAGTGAAACTTTCACCAGGTAAATAGTTTTCGCCTTCAAACCAGTTATCATCTATTTCCTTAGCATTGGCATCGATACCTACTATTTTTTGACGATGTAAGTGTCCATCCTTTGAGAATAAAAAAATAGAAGCTGTTTGAGAATTAAGTCTCTCACATACAACTTTCAGAGCTTCCTGAATGACCTCATTCTTATCTTTAAAACGATTTAATTTATTTCTGACTTTTTGTAAATCTTTAAGTAGCTCCTTGGGAAACTTTAGAAATTCATACGGCGATTTTCTAAATAAATTTTCTCTAATTAGATCGAGCTTTTGAAATACTATTTTGTCTAAATTTTTCGTAGAGTTTAATTTTATTGAATTTCCTACTGTCAATTGAAAAACACCTTCATTCCTGTTTGCTCTCGTTAGAAAATTAGAGAGAATTTTTTTGTATTGATCAATCTCACCTGCATTAGGAGAGAAATTAGCTAATCTTACACTCCGACTTTGCCTAACATTATCATTTTCATACCATACAATTAACTGATTTTTCCCATCACCAGTTTCAATAATTGCATATTCTTTAGTTGGTAAAGTTGATAGTTTTGAATTAAAAGATTCAATATTATATCTAGTTGAAACATCTCTCAAAGAAAATTCTTCTGCGTAGGGAAGATAAATTTCTTTTGTGGTAACAAAAACCTTGTAATACGAAGCATGTCGTAGTAGAAAATTTAAGCCTCTTTCAAAATCTTGTTCACTTGAAAAAACAAATAGTCTCTCACTTTCTGGATGTGCAGTTTTTGCAACTTCATCTCCTTTGTCACTTGCCCAAAAAGATTCCACTCCATCAACGATCGCTATCGCTTTGACGCGGACTTGGAGCTTCTGCTGTAAACTAGTAAGACGGCGTGGATATAACTCTAATGGCATCGAGTAAACTGAGCCATTAGAATTTAAATCTTCAATTCGCTCATCGATATCGGCAATATCATTAATGACAAGCTGTTGGAATATTTTATTAGTCTGTAAATAATTATTAGCCTTTAGTATTGGTTCTACAGTATTTAAAATAATTCTTGTTTTGGAAACTTCAACTGGAGATAGACAATTTTGCTCTTCTTCAAGTAATTCATTGAACCAGTTAGAGGTAGAGAGTTTATAATTAATCCAATCCTTTGCTTCTTCTATGTCACCACCAGTTATTTCATGAAGCAAATATGCCAAATTATTCTTCTCTACCCCATCAATCGAGGGAAAGTGAATTGGGATTTCAAAATTAACTTTTTTACTGAAGCGTAAGAGTCTGAAATTATGGAGTCTTCCAGAAAATAGACCGATCAAAAAATTAATCCATGCTTGTTCAAGGCATTCTTTAGGCAAGCAGAGGATACCAAAGTCCACTGTTGAAAGAATCTGTTCAGTTTCTTGAAGCCAAGCTGATCCTGAACTACCGTCAATATCTAAGATGAAGGCTTCAATCTGTGGATGCTTAAAAATGACATCTCTAATTTTTTCAGCTTGGTATTTACTATTGCTACCGGCCCAAGCAATGAGAACTTTGCGTCTACCTTGCTTGGCTTGAAGGCGGTCAGAAAGGATCTTCTGCAATTTAGATAGTTTTCCAGGCCCTGCACCGGTGATTCGGAACTTGGTATAGATTCGTGACAGCGTTTTCTGCACGGCATTTTCAGACTGCCGTCCTAAAATTGTCTTGATTTCTGCTGGCGACTTGCCGTTCAAGGCTAAATCAAGAACTTCTAGTTCGTTATCAGACACGCCTTCTTCGCCAACTAAGTCTTTAAGAGTATCCCAATAAATCTGAGTCATCTACAAACCTGTAAAAAGCCTCACTTGTTCTAGTATCACGATACCACAGCATTTTTGGAGACTTATGTGGATAATGTTAATTCTTTCATTTTAAATGAGGCTTTTTAATGCTTGACATAGGTGTGATATTTGCTATTGTATTAAAAAGCCTCATTTAAGGCAGGCTTTTATTGAGGGACAAATACTTCTCAGTGTCTTAACTTAGTGGCATTGTGCTTATAAATATGTAAAATCATTTTCCTGATAGGTTTGATAATTTGCTACCTCTTCGTCAGCGAAGATATCGAAAAATCAAGCCTTTTCAAGGCATATTTTACGTTTTTACATACATTAAGGCGCAATGTTCGCAAGCGTCAACTTTATGCACTTTTTTCTATTGCCGATAACCAAATTACTTGCCTGGAGGGGAAAGTGAATCTATTAATCAACCGAAACCTTACCTATGCCTGTTTAGTGCTAACTGTCCTTTTAGTAGCCATGATCACAAAGTTTGATGGAAGCGTTGCCGTGCAAGTCACACCTTATGGCATTCGATTAGTAATGAATAGTTCTTCTACTTTGTGCCCAATTGACCAGCATCTGTCAGAAGTTCAGCCCAAGCTGCCTGACCAGGAATTGGCTAAGTACAGGATTTTGCAAATTCATAATGAAGTATAAGTCTTTTCCGTACTACTGGCTAGGCTTTAGAAACGCTACGAAATTTATAAAATCCTGTACTTAGTAGGAGCAGGTTTCAATAACACATTTGTTAACAAGTGTGATGTTAGACCTTTTGCAAAAGTCTATGTTTTGGAGATTCAGCCACAGGTTAACACCGATGTTCATCTGTGGTTCCTTTTCGCTTATTCATATTTTTGCAAGAAGTCTAATTTATTTTGACTAGGGATTTGCGCTACCCTAAGTCTGGAAGCCAAGGATAAATCACATAAAAAAATGGATTTGGCTGATGCTGTTGGCGCTGACTGAACTCACAAAATTATGCTGAAACCTATGCGGTTAATTATTTATCTCATTTTTGTATCTTAAGAACTGTATAGAGATAAAGATAATATTTGCTTAAGCTGATAAATTTGACAGGCTTACAGGTAGTAGAACTGTGAATTTTGTCCAACCTTGAATACTAGTAACTCCTATAGTACCTTGAAGATATTCTACGAGCTTCTTAACTAATGCCAAGCCCAATCCTGTCCCGCCATTTTTCCAGAAATCATTGTAAGGAATTCGGTAAAATGGCTCAAATATTCGAGATTGATCTTTTTTCGGGATTATTACCCCAGAATTGCTGATTGTAATTTCAAAAAATGGTACTTGAGAATCAGTTACTACGCCAGATTGAGCGTCTTCATTAATAAGATTTTTTGTAATGTAGATGAGCTGGACAGTTAATTTAATCTCTTCATCAGGAGGAGAATATTTGCAGGCATTGTTGAGTAACTCTGAGACAATTTTGGTCAGAATAGCTAAGTCTGAAACTATAGGTGGTAAATTTTGAGGGATACTAATCTGGAAAATCTGTTGCTGATTTCGAGCGCGTTCTTGAAAATACAAAGCTAAATAAGGAAGGCACTCTTGAAGTTGAAATGAAGTTACTTTTAATGGATAGATATCTGTATCAATCATTTGCATAGACAGCAAATTGTTTACCAAATCTAGGCCTTCTTCGCTTTGTTGACGCAGAATAGTTAGGTAGCCAGCTATAGACTCAAATGGAGAAAGTAGCTCTGAATTGCAAATGCCCTCTCGCTGAAGAATATTCTCTAGCACAGAGATGGTCATTTTAATATTCTCTAATGGCATTCGTATTTGATGAGAGGTGGTTGCTAAGAAATCCTCTTTCAACTGGTTGAACTGTTGCAATTTTGACAATTGCTCACGTTGATAGCAATTTAGCGCTGTTTGAATGGCAACATAAAGTTGTTGCTCTTTGACAGGTTTGAGAATGTAACCAAAAACAAATGTTAATTTAGCCCGCTCTACAGTACTTTTGTCAGAATGACCAGTAATATAAACTACAGGTATTTGAAAACGATTCCAGATTGTTTCGGCTGCTTGAATGCCATCCATTTCACCCCGCAATCGGATATCCATCAAAACCAAGTTTGGGAGTAGTTCAGCAGCTTTCTCAATTGCCGTTTCTGCCGAATCAGTAATATCTAAAACAGTGTATCCCAGCAATTCTAAAGTCTCTTGTAAATTCATCGCTAGGATATACTCATCTTCAACAATCAGAATCCGAACTGTCTCTGTTGTTTGTGTGTTTGATAAAATGCTGGTCACGTTCATAAGCTGGTTTTTCTAAAATAAATTTTGAAATATATAAAAATAATAAAATTATGTATGTAAGTCTTAGTTAAGGAGATTGCGGTTTAATAATGTAACAATTAAAATTTGGATTTTTCTGCTTTATTACTAGGACTTACGCAAAACTTACCGAAAAACTTAATTTATCGAACCGCCAAGACACCAAGAACGCCAAGAATTCGTAGAGTGTGCGTAAGTCCTAATTACAACAGATTACAACTTTGTGAGGTACAAATTATCGTAAGGGCACAACATTGTTGTGCCACTACCCATGTACTTCATTGACCTGAAATACACTGTATGTATATTTTTATGCGAGTCACTAATGTAACTTAACTCCATCACAGTTTGGGGCGATAAAATCACATCTTGATGCACTCTTTAATTGAGTGATTATTTCTTTAAGCAGAGTTTTAAGTGAGTCAGTTAATTGTATGTATATCCCAGACAGCCAACAACTGGAAGCATACATCATAAAACTTACTACAAGTCGGATAAAGTAAGGATAAATTATATGAAAAAATGGATTTGGCTGACGCTGTTGGTGCTAATGGCAATTACTGTGGTGGGTAGCAGAGGTAGTACGTTTTTTGAACAGCGTCCCTCACCACCAATTGTTGAGAGTATTCCAGTGGAAACAACTCAACCAAAGCCAGAGCTAAAGGAAGTTGACAGTGCGCTACAAGTGTCTGCTGACAGACTGTTAACCCATATCCAAAAGTTGAATTTTCAGCGCTACACGACAAAAGAGCGATCGCTTACTCGCACTTATATCACAACTGAACTCACAAAATACGGCTGGAAACCCAAACTAGAAAACTTCTCTGAGGGTGTGAATATTTTTGCCGAACGTCCAGGAACTGACAAAACTGCTAAAGCAATTCTCGTCGCAGCGCATTACGACACTGTTGCCTTATCCCCCGGTGCTGATGATAATGCTAGTGGTGTCGCTGTAGTGCTGGAAATTGCAAGGTTGCTCGGTTCTCGTCCCACACCACGAACGTTACAGCTAGCTTTTTTTGACCAAGAGGAAGCAGGACTTTTTGGTAGTCAGGCTTTTGTGAGCAAAACAGCACGCTTGCAAAATTTAGGCGGAGCGATCGTTATGGATATGGTAGGTTATGCTTGTTACACTCCTGGGTGTCAGAAATACCCTGCCGGATTGCCTGTCAAGCCACCTAGCGACAAGGGCGACTTTTTGGCAGTAGTTGGTGATACAGAACATTTGCCTTTGCTGAATGCTTTTCAAAGCTCACAGATGCTCCCCTCAACCGCCCTGAATAAACAAGAATCGAATCTGCCAGCAGTTTTAACAGTACCAATTCCTTTTAAAGGTTTATTGACACCAGACACTCTACGTAGCGATCATGCACCATTTTGGTATCAGGGTGTAGGTGCTGTGCTGGTGACAGATACCGCAAATTTACGGACTCCACACTATCATCAATCTAGCGATATTCCAGCGACTATCGAGCGATCGTTTTTCACAGGTTCAGCACAGATTGTGGTCAATGCTACTAGTGCTTTGTTGCAGAAAAAAGAGGTTTTGGAAACTCAATCACCAAGCTAGAAAAAACGCATTATCATCGCAGGAAAATCGGAAAATTCGTTAGACAAATTACCATTTCAGATATGAAGCTTCAATTCCCTGCTCACGGCGAATTTTGCCATCTTTTTCAAACCACGCAATTACTTGCGGTGTTGTCAAATCTTCAATAGCAACACCGTATTCTTGGGCAATATGCTTCAATAGTTTAAGTGATGAAATCGTCAATCTTGTTAAAAACTTTTCTGGAGAAGACAACAAAGCCGCATCTACTTTGGCTGACTCTTCCAGAGTTAAAAATTGTGCTGATGGTTGCTGTGTTGGTACGTCCATAACGCTATTTCAAATTTAGTTGATTATTGGGAAGTGGGAATTGGGTAATAGTTTTCGCAAATGACTAATGACGAATTTGTACCAAATAGCCACAACGATGTTCGCCATCAATAATCCAGTGGGTGCGTTCTACGGTACAATCAGGTAAGACGGCTGCAAACATTTCTAATTCGTGGCCACAGATACTGGGGAAAGATTCGGCAACGTTGGAAATGGCGCAATTATGCTCCATTAAGATAAAGCGATCGCTCTCAAAGCTGTCATTCACATCAACAGGGTGATACTCTGCCATGAACCCTTCCGCTTTTCTCAACTCTACTAAGTTGGCTACCCGTTCTCGCAGTGAACCATTACCGACGCGATCGCGGTATTCTTGAGCTTTGCGTTGCCACTGTTTCTCTAAAATCGACTTAAATTGATCGTGTCCTACCGTTTCGGCTAAGGTGTCTAGCAACGAAACCGCAAAATTTCCGTGGCCATCACCAAAGCGATCGCTCATTCTTCGATGCAAGCGATCGCGTCCTTGACGACTCAGTTGATAAAGATGCTGCGGCCGCCCCATCCCCGCCGCCTGCACTGATGTCGAATACAAAACTAGCTCCTCCGTCTCCAAATCTTTGAGATGGCGACGAATAGCTTGAGGGGTAACGTCTAAAACTTCAGCTAGCTCCAAAGCCGTTGCTTTTTCGTGTTTGTGCAGATATTCTAGGATATCTTGCTTGGTTGAGGACTGGTGGGTAGTCGCCATCTTCATGTGGTGCGAGACGTTCAGCGAACGCCCCAAAAATTTATTTGAAAATTTGACCGTGCCAATTTTGGATTTTGGATTTTGAATTTTGGATTAAAAAAGTTTTCTGGTATATGCCCCGCTATCGTCAATCTAAAATCCTTGAGCCAAGCACCCTTGTGGTCTCTTTCAATCCCAAATTGCAAATCTAAAATCCAAAATTGTTTGACTTAGACAACATTGTTGTTGTTAATTTAGCGTAAAATGAAGATAGATTAAACAACATAGCTGTTGTTTTACTCTCCACCACTATTCTAGCAGCCGTGTAACCATTCCGTAACGGTAGGTGGGAATCGGCTAAAGAAACCCCGTCTCCCATCCTTATAGAGAGATTCAAGTTCTGAACACGAGAGATTATTACTGATGAGTGCCACTGTCAAAACCTTAGTCAACCAACCCTACAAGTACGGCTTTGTCACGGACATTGAGGCCGACACTATTCCGCGTGGACTAGACGAGGACGTTATCCGCTTGATCTCCTCTAAGAAGAACGAGCCGCAGTTCATGCTGGACTTTCGTCTCAGAGCTTATCGCCAGTGGCAAAAAATGACGGAACCAACTTGGCCAAATGTCAAGTATCCGCCAATAAATTATCAGGATATCATTTATTACTCAGCGCCAAAACGTAAGAAAGAAAAACTAAACAGCTTGGATGAAGTTGATCCAACCCTTTTAGAAACCTTTGAGAAACTAGGCATTTCTCTATCTGAACAGAAGCGGCTGGCAAATGTCGCCGTTGATGCAATTTTCGATAGCGTTTCTGTCGCCACTACATTTAAAGAAAAGCTAGCGGAAGATGGCGTTATTTTCTGTTCGTTTTCGGAAGCGTTGCAAGAACACCCAGAACTGATTAAAAAATATTTGGGTAGCGTTGTTCCTATAGCTGACAATTATTTTGCCGCTTTGAACGCCGCCGTATTTAGCGATGGTTCTTTTGTCTATATTCCTAAAGGCGTAAAATGCCCAATGGAACTATCTACCTACTTCCGCATCAACTCTGGTGACACGGGACAATTTGAGCGGACTTTGATTGTCGCCGAAGAAGGTAGTTATGTTTCTTACCTCGAAGGTTGCACCGCACCGATGTATGACAGCAACCAGCTACACGCTGCCGTTGTGGAACTCGTCGCCCTCGACAACGCCGAAATTAAATACTCCACTGTGCAAAACTGGTACGCTGGCGATGCTAACGGTAAAGGCGGTATTTACAACTTTGTCACCAAGCGCGGTTTGTGTCAGGGCGTAAATTCTAAGATTTCCTGGACTCAAGTAGAAACAGGTTCAGCAATTACTTGGAAATATCCTAGCTGTGTGTTGGTGGGTGATAACTCTGTGGGTGAGTTTTACTCGGTGGCGCTGACAAATCATCAGCAGCAAGCTGATACGGGTAGTAAGATGATTCACGTAGGTAAGAATACCCGCAGTACAATTATTTCTAAAGGAATCTCCGCAGGTAATTCTAGTAATAGCTATCGGGGTTTGGTAAAAGTTAACCCGACGGCGAAGGGGGCGAGAAATTATTCTCAGTGTGACTCAATGCTGATTGGGGATAATGCCCATGCGAATACTTTCCCTTATATTCAGGTGCAAAATAACGGTGCGAAGGTGGAGCATGAAGCTTCTACTTCTAAGATTGGGGAAGATCAGTTATTTTACTTTGCTCAACGGGGTATTTCTTCAGAAGATGCTATTTCGATGATGATTAGCGGCTTCTGTAAGGATGTTTTCAATCAGCTACCGATGGAGTTTGCTGTGGAAGCTGATAAGTTGTTGAGTTTGAAGTTGGAAGGCAGTGTTGGATAAGTGGAAGGAAGGATAAACACAGGGACATCGGCGTTCTGTGTTTATCTTTTGGAAGAATGACGAACCGCAGAGGCGCAGAGAGCGCAGAGAAAGAGAAGGGAGAGAAGATGATTATTGAAAATAGTGAAGTTGTGCTGTCAGTACGGAATCTGACGGCTAATGTTGATGGAACACCGATTTTGAAGGGTGTGAATCTGGATGTGCGATCGGGTGAGATTCATGCGATCATGGGGCCGAATGGTTCTGGTAAGAGTACTTTTTCTAAGGTGTTGGCTGGGCATCCGGCGTATGAGGTGACTGGCGGTGAGGTGATTTTCCAGGGGCAAAATTTACTGGAGTTGGAGCCGGAAGAACGCGCAAGAAGTGGTGTATTTTTGGCGTTTCAGTATCCGTTAGAAATTCCGGGTGTGAGCAATTTAGATTTTTTGCGGGTGGCGTACAATTCCCGGCGGAAGGCGCAAGGTTTAGAGGAAATAGACGCTTTTGATTTTGACGATTTGATTGAAGAAAAGCTGGATGTGGTGAAGATGAATGCCAGTTTTCTCAGTCGGAGTTTGAATGAAGGGTTTTCTGGTGGTGAGAAGAAGCGGAATGAAATTCTGCAAATGGCGTTGCTGCAACCAAAGTTAGGAATTTTGGATGAAACTGATTCGGGTTTGGATATTGACGCGCTCCGAATTGTGGCGAATGGGGTAAATCAACTGGCAAGTCCAGAGAATTCGACAATTTTGATTACTCACTATCAGCGATTACTTGATTATATTGTGCCTGATTTTGTGCATGTGATGGCACAGGGGCGAATTATTACGAGTGGTGGTAAGGAATTAGCGCTGGAATTAGAGTCTCGCGGTTATGACTGGGTGCTGGAAGAATTTGCTGCTGAGGTGGGTGTGTAATGAGTATTCAAGTATCTCCCAGTCCAATACCTAACTCGAATTTAGTCAGTTTGACATCGACTTTGTTAGATAAAGATACTTATCTAACTGAATTGTTAAATCAGGTAACTGCAACCAAAACAGAGGGATGGTTACAGGAATTACGCCAAAGTGCTGCTAATTGGGTACGCCACTCGACTATTCCCACCACCCGCGAGGAAGAATGGCGGTTTACTGATTTGTCGTCTCTGCGAAAGGTGCAATTTAATGTAGGGACGGGAAATTTTGCGTCTCTAGAATTTGATATTTTGCCAGAAGCGGCTAATAGTCGTTTGGTATTTGTTAATGGCGTTTTTGCGCCGGAGTTATCCGCAGTTTCAGATTTGCCATCTGGAATTGTAGTGAGCAATTTGGCTGGTTTGTCTGTGGTTGAGCAGGAAGGTGTACGGCAGTATTTAGCTCAAGCTGAGGGAGCGCAGGAAGTTTTTACTGCTCTCAATACGGCTGGGATAACTGATGCAGCTGTGGTATGGGTGAAGAAGAATGTGGTAGTTGAAACGCCAATTCATTTGGTGTTTATTTCGGTTGCGGGGGAAACGGCGACGATTTCGCAGCCGCGTTGTTTGGTGGTGGCGGAAAGTGGTTCGCAGGTGACGTTGGTTGAAGAGTATACGAACCGCGAAGGCGCAAAGGGCGCGAAGGAAGAAGTTTACTTAACTAACGCGGTTACGGAAGTTTGGGTGGGTGACAATGCTGAGGTGAGTCACACTAGGGTTGAGTGGGAAGGTGCAGAGGCTTTTCATATTGGGAAAACTGCGATCGCACAAGCTCGTGATAGTCGATATACTTGTCATGCCATAACTTTAGGTGCGAAGTTGTCACGGCACAATTTGGAGATTTTGCAAACTGGTGAGCAGACACAAACTACTCTCAATGGTTTGACGATAATTTCTGGTAAACAGTTGGCTGATACTCACAGTGCGATCGCACTTAACTATCCCCACGGTACAAGTGAGCAATTGCATAAATGTATTGTAGGCGATCGCGCTCATGCGGTGTTCAATGGTAAAGTTTTTGTACCCAAACTAGCGCAGTTAACAAATGCATCCCAGTTGAATCGTAATTTGCTGCTATCGTCTAAAGCCAGAGTTGATACCAAACCCCAATTGGAAATTACGGCGGATAATGTCAAATGCGCTCACGGTGCTACTGTTAGCCAATTGGAAGATGATGAAATATTTTATCTGCAAAGTCGGGGAATTGATGAAAACGATGCTCGAAAGTTGTTAATTAACGCCTTCGCTGCTGAAGTTATCAACCAAATACCGATTCCCTCTCTGCGAGAAATCCTTTTAAACACAGTGAATAATCTCAAGTCCCTGACTAATGAGTAATAACTAATCTACCAATGACTTTTACTCCTACCAAAACCCTTGCTGATAAAGTTCGCGCTGACTTCCCGATATTGCATCAGGAAGTCAACGAGAAACCCTTGGTTTATCTCGATAATGCTGCGACATCGCAAAAACCTTTGTTCGTATTAAATACCTTGCGGGATTATTACGAGCAATATAATGCTAATGTGCATCGAGGTGCCCATTCTCTGAGTGCTAAAGCTACTGATGCTTATGAAGGTGCTAGAGATAAAGTTGCCAAATTCATCAATGCTGCATCGCGTCAGGAAATTGTCTACACCCGCAATGCAAGTGAGGCGATTAACCTAGTCGCTTATAGCTGGGGAATGAATAATTTGCAGCCGGGAGATGAAATTATTCTGTCGGTGATGGAACACCACAGTAATATTGTGCCTTGGCAATTGGTAGCGCAAAAAACGGGTGCAGTATTGAAATTTGTGGAATTAACTCCACAAGAAACTTTTGATTTGGAACAGTTTAAAAAGCTGATTTCCGAAAAAACAAAGTTGGTGTCAGTAGTGCATATTTCTAATGCTTTGGGTTGTATTAACCCAGTGGAAGAAATTGGTGCGATCGCACACAGCTACGGTGCTAAATTCTTAGTTGATGCTTGCCAAAGTGTCCCCCACTACCCTGTAGATGTACAGAAAATAGATTGTGACTGGTTGGTAGCTTCCGGTCATAAAATGTGCGCTCCAACTGGGATAGGATTTCTGTATGGCAAGTTAGAATTATTGGAATCAATGCCACCATTTTTTGGTGGTGGCGAGATGATTGCAGAGGTGTATTTAGACCATTCTACTTATGCAGAATTACCGCATAAATTTGAAGCCGGTACACCTGCAATTGGAGAAGCGATCGCACTTGGTGCTGCGATCGATTATCTTAGCAGTATTGGTATGGATAAAATCCACGCCTACGAAGCAGAATTAACCGCTTATTTGTTCCAACAATTAGAGCAAATTCCCCAAATTAGAATTTACGGCCCCAAACCAAATGCAAAAGGGGAAGGAAGAGCCGCTCTTGCGTCCTTCACAGCCGGAGAAGTTCACGCTAACGACTTATCTACATTATTAGATCAAGAAGG
This sequence comes from Nostoc sp. UHCC 0252, assembly GCF_034931145.1. Taxonomy (NCBI): domain Bacteria; kingdom Bacillati; phylum Cyanobacteriota; class Cyanophyceae; order Nostocales; family Nostocaceae; genus Nostoc; species Nostoc sp. UHCC 0252. The sequence goes on from NZ_JAYGHE010000056.1 coordinate 54,089, forward strand.
CGTTGCTATTCGTTCTGGACACCACTGCACACAGCCATTACACCGTTACTTAGGTCTTGCTGCAACCGCACGAGCAAGTCTATCTTTCTACAACACCCGCGAGGAGATTGATATTTTCATCAAAGCACTGAAAGAAACTCTTGACTTTTTTGCAGGTTTCCTTGCTTAAAGCTACAAAATATTCAGATACTAATTGTGCCAATTATCAGCAACATATCTTGCTAATAGTTGGCACAATTTAATTATCTGGATTATTTACAGGAGCAACTAAGGTGTCATACAGTGACTTTACTTTAGATAGAGTTAGAAAAACCTTTGGTCTAACTATTTCTGATAAAGTTGATGTATTTGCATCTGTACATGAAGTAGAGTGTCCACCATTACTTGCAGAAGTCTTGCGGGAAAATGTACCTTTAGCTCTTGCTAGTAATACTGAAAATTCTCGTTCAGAGATGATTACAACGCCTATTTTAATTGCTGTAAGGAAATATTTAAATAATCAAATAAGTTTGTTTTCTGGTATCGATTTTACAGTTGATTCAGCACAAGGTTTAAATGGAAATTGCGATTTTATTATTAGCCGTTCACCAGAGTTACTAATTCTGAACGCACCAGTTGTCACAATTGTAGAAGCTAAGAAAGAAAATATCAATGCAGGGTTAGGTCAGTGTGTAGCAGAGATGTTAGCAGCTAAATTGTTTAATGAACGTGAGGGTAATAACATTCAGGCAATTTATGGAACTGTCACCACTGGAACTAACTGGAAGTTTTTAAAACTTATTGGGCAAGTGATTGAAATTGACTTGAGCGAATATTATATTAATGACATAGGTAAAATTATCGGGATTTTATCTAACATCCTGACAGAAGAACTATTTTAACTAATTCTGGAGGTCTGGTAAATTTTGTGATGAAGTCTAAATCGCAATTACAAAACTTAATTACAAATTACGAATTACGAATTACGAATTACGAATTATTTTAATATGCTTGTCAAGTTAACGCCTGCTGAACAAAGAACAGTGCTACAGAACATTAGCTGGGAAACCTTTGAAGCCTTGCTGAGAGATACAGGTGAGGACAGAGGCTCAAGATTTGCTTATGACTGCGGTGTTTTAGAAATCATGACTCCACTTTTTGAACATGAAAATCCTAAAATTCAGTTTGACCGATTGATATTCGCTTTAGCAGTGGAATTAAAAACTAAAATTAGAAGTGCTGGTTCTACAACATTAAAACGTAAACCAATAACAAAGGGAATAGAACCCGATACTTGCTATTATATTCAAAATGAGCCACTAA
>NZ_JAYGHE010000057.1:0-51341 GCF_034931145.1 Nostoc sp. UHCC 0252
AGGTCGCAGCTATCACGCTGACCTCAACGCTGTGAATAGGAGACGGCGATCGCACTATCTTTTAGAAGCCGGCTGGAGAGCAGACAACGCAATCCAGGGGTTGGGGCGATCGCATCGCACAAACCAAGCATCAGCACCCGTGTTCAGACCTGTTACCACTAACGTCATAGGTGAACGCCGCTTTATCTCAACCATTGCCCGAAGGCTGGACAGCTTGGGCGCTCTTACTCGTGGTCAACGGCAGACGGGTGGCAATGGGATATTTGAAGCTAAAGATAATCTGGAGTCAAATTATGCAGAACACGCCCTGTATGAGTTATTCCGACAAATATACCAAGGTCGATTTTATGAAGTGCCTTTAGGAAAGTTCGAGCAAATGACTGGACTTAGCTTAACCTCTCATGAAGGCGGCATGAAAATCGACTTGCCCCCATTGCGGCAATTCCTTAACCGACTGCTGGCTTTACGCATTGATATGCAAAACATCATTTTCGAGCGTTTTGAGTTGTTGCTAAGTCAGCAGATTGAAACAGCGATCGCTGCTGGTGTCTATGAAATGGGGGTGGAGACTTTACGGGCTGAACGCTTTACTGTATTGAGCCAGGAAGCTGTATATACTCATGCTCAAACTGGTAGCGTCACCAATTACTTGAAAGTCGAACGCAACCAGAAGAATAACATCAAAACGGCTATTGAGATGTTGGAGTTTGCCACTCAATATCAAGGAAAGCTCATGATCAACTCCCAGTCAGGCAATGCTGCTGTGTCAATTCCGACACATAGTATCTACGACGCTGATGGTGGTGTTGTACCAAGAGTTTTGCTGATTCGTCCACAGAAAGAAACTCGCGTACCAGTCCAAGACTTGGAATCTTCCACATGGGGGCAAGTTTCTATTGATGCGTTTACTGCTGCTTGGTCTACTGAAGTAAACGCACTGCCCAAGTTCACTACCGATTACCTGCACTTAGTCACTGGTATTTTGTTGCCCATTTGGAAAATCTTGCCGCAGCACAATAGCCGAGTATTCCGGTTGCAAACCAGCGATGGACAAAAGATTCTCGGTCGGGTGGTGAATGCTCACGACATTCAAACCGTGCGCGAACAACTTGGACTCAGAAACCAGCTGCTTTCTCCAGAAGAACTTGTGAAGCTGGTACTCAACGAGAGATATACACAGCAACTACCAGGAGGAATTACGCTGCGGCGGTCTTTCGTTGCTAATGAACCTCGCATAGAACTGGTCAATGCTATCTCACTGGCAGAGCGACTCTTAGCTGTAGGTTGCTTCACCGAGATCATCAACTGGCAAAAGCGGATATTCATTCCAGTTTCAGACAAAGCGCCAGCTATTCTAGCGGCTGTAATTGAAATCTTGGGATAAGTCAAAAGCTGATGTATTTATTAGATACATCAGCTTATTTTTCGCTCAAACAAGAGTGTGAAGAAAGGGAAATGGGAAAGGGAATAAGTAACTTAAAAGCTCTTGTTTCAAATATGGACACTGCTAAGTTATCGCACTACGTGCCTTAAAAATCTTCTTTTTTTATTCGACCTATTTAAAAATAGGGGCTTCATACCATGAATATAAAATGGTAATCAGCATCACCATGTCAGAAAAGAAAAATTGTACACTTAGAGAATTTACAATAATCCAACTTTTTTCAGGCGCGATAGCAATCCAGTCCGGGTGCTATAATTTTTTTGCATCTGCTTAATAGAAGCTTTGAACTCCTCTAGCTTTCCTTGATATTCAGCCAGTTCCCGTAAGTCAACTAGATGTGCAACTGCTTGGTCATAAGTTTTGGATTGCTTGAATTCAAGTAATTTATATATATCTGACCATACTTTATCTTGATTTTTAGCTAGAACTTCTAACTTACGGATTTTTTCCTGTTGTACTGCTAATTTCTCTCGTTGCTGACGCTGTTGCATTTGCTCATTAGCATTTTCTAGTAACTGAGAAAATGAGCGTCTATGAGTATCATGATTGCTATCACTTTTGGGAATTTTAAATAGTTCTCGCAGTCGGTTTACAAGTTGTATTCCAACATTAATTTCACCTGTTGCTACTTTCAAAAGAAAATAGTCTTTTTCCTCTGATGACAAAGCTGTAATCCACTCTTTTATGGGTTCAGTATTTTCTTTTTTATCAATACTTACTTGAGATGCCGATGCAATTAAATCCTGGTCAATATCAAATAACTCCGTAAAAGTCTCAATTGCAGCAGGTAGTTTTTTCAAGTTTGCTGGGACAGGTGGTTCAACTAAATCTTCTTCATCTTCCCCTTCTTCAATTGCTATTGAAGCTGCTTTTAACCAAGCCAGGTATAAAACTCGATAATCTCCTTGCAAAATATCATCACGCAACTGCACTAATTGTGCTAGCCATCCCTCCCCTTCTATCCAATCTCCATATTCTTCGTCCTGGATACTAATATCCACAATTACATAGTTTTTGCTCCTTGATACAGTAATTTTATCAGCTACACAATAAGGCTCAAAAACTGATGAAGCAACCACAGTTTTAGGGAAACGAAACATTAATTGTCGCGTCCCCCAATTCGCCATGTATAACATGATGTCGAAACACTTTTCTAAAACTTCCTTGGGTTCACCTCGAAAGTCTCCATAGCTGTAGGTAAAAATTGCGTTTGTTGCACTCAGTTGTACTCGACTAGATAGACTACTTATATATGCTTGTTCTGATGTAGTTAATGGTCGGTCTAATGCCTGGAATTCGTAATACTGGTACTCGCTCATAGTTTTCTTTATCTTTAATAAAGTATTTAATTTTTAAATATTTGGTATTTGCCAATTAATTTCTGGTTGTCCATAAGAAATTAATGCAGAATTAATAGCTGAAAATGGCTTACTACCAAAAAAACCATTGTGAGCAGAAAGTGGTGAAGGATGTGCTGATTGAATTATGATATTTTTATTGGTATCTATCAGCTTTAGTTTCTTTTGTGCATCCTTACCCCACAGCACAAAGATCACAGGTGCAGGTTTCTCGCTAATTTTACTAATTACCACATCTGTAAAAGTTTCCCAACCCTTGTTTTTATGGGAATTTGCCATGCCTGCTCTGACACTTAGTCCTGTATTTAACATCAGTATGCCCTGTTTAGCCCATGTTACAAGATAGCCATTATTTGGGGTTTCAAATCCAATATCTTGTTTAAGTTCTTTAAATATGTTGCGAAGTGATGGAGGTGGTTTTACCCCTGGTCTTACTGAAAAACATAAACCATGTGCTTGGTTTTCATTGTGATATGGATCTTGTCCCAGCAATACGACTTTTACTTGGTCGTAAGGTGTCAGTTCAAAAGCAGAAAATGTCTCTTCTTTAGCTGGATAGATAGTATAAGATAACCTTTCACTTATTAGGAACTCTTGAAGTTTAGTAAAGTAAGGTTGTTTAAATTCTTCAGCTACTACTTTCTGCCAATCATTAGGAAATTGCAAATTTATCATTCGATGATTATTTAGCGTCCAGACATATTATCCTACATCTTGTAACCTCAACAATTCCGTGTTTTTCACAAATAACTAACACTCTGATGCAATTAGAGAATATCTTCTAAACCTGGAAACAGATGCGCTTCTTTCCGATCGTATTTAGCTAGATAATCTCTAAAGGATGTACCACCAGTACCAACATCAGCACCAACTATTTTTAGTTGTATAATTGCCAACCCTAGATGAGATTTATGAAATCGCCTTTGCAAATTATCATCAGCGCTAAAGCACTTTTACAACTAATTACTTCCTCGATATTAGGGTAATTCTAGTAGTGACTTTCACTACTATCCAAGCTAGGATTAATTAGCGGTAAAGGTTGAAACGTATAATATTCAGACATCTTGAGCGATATTGTTACTTTTTTATCAGCCAAACAATTTTATATTTCTATCTCAAAAATCATTAAATCTGTCAAAATTTGATTAATCTAAATACAATGCTGAACTTTGAAATGCCTCTTCTGGTGTCCCATAAAAAGTACCATTGTTAAATACGCTAGGTTCGTACTTTTCATTACTATAGGTATAAAAAGCCTTTGTCCATTTCTCTTCATTCCCTTTGTACCGCAATCGACACAGATGAATTGGTGTATTTTTGGCTCTCTCTATATATTCAGAGCGTGTTATTTTAAACATTGATAGGTCATCATTGTCTGGTAAAAATGGTTCTTTATAAGCATCTATGTAACAGAAATATCCCTTAAAACGGACTTCAATACGTATGTATTTTCCTGCATAATGCTGCTCTGCATAAGTTAATATCCGGTGCTTTGTTCTCTGTTTGACCTGCTCCGGGATTTTTACCCCTCCTGAATGTGGATCGTTTACCCATCCTCTCATGATTAGCTCCTTGGGAATACTGAGGCCGATATTACACTGCAACGGCAGAGATTACAAATCTGAACTTTTTGCAATTCTTATCATTACCTCTACCTTTCCTGCCAGATTCCACAGACTTTCTACAGCTATTTCTGCTGTTTTCCACAGTTGTTTTACAAGATAATCGGCTTCTGTTCACCCAATGGGTATTTTGTCATGTCTGTAGCAATCAGTCTGCTTTACTGAGTTATTATTACGCAACGTAAACAAAACCTACTTCTAACCCTAGCTTTCACGTAATTATTTATTTTTTCTATATTTCTTTTTAACATTTTGCAACATTGACAAACTGAGCCAATCAGCACAAAATAAATCCACTAGCCTTTGCCGCCTGTTCCATTTTGAGCATCAACTGTATAAAACTATTCAGTTGTTAGTGCCAGTGGTTCGGCTAGCATTGAATGGGTGAAACTGTACTTGCACTGTATCACCTCTAGCTTCTTGTCCCTATTGATTTGCTTTTTCTGAAGCTTTTATTATATGAATTCAACCCAAAATATCTTTACTAATCTTCCCGAAACGCTACATCAATCTCTCAATACCTACTTAGAAAAACATCCTGATTGGGATGAACATCGCCTTATTACCGCAGCCATCTCCCTGTTTCTGCTGCAAAATGCTGATGGGGATCGCGGTGTTTCCCAAGTTTATCTCGAAACTCTGTTTCGTCGTGGCTAATGTTATTCCCTAGAAGACACGAATAGCCGTGTTTACCTAACGCCGATATTCCATAAGTCATCTCCTTCTGACCTTTTTGAATTCAAAATGCAAATTAGTTAGCAGAGGGTAGCGACCGATCTTTAATTTTGTTTTAGTACTTTTTCAATTTCTACTAATTTGTGACGTAAGACTTCCTGTAATTCTATTAATTCAGCAGGGTTAGCTTGCTTGAGCAACTCTAAAGAGAGTTTTTGCAAACGATTAGATGCTTGGGATACTGCTTTTTTCTTCGTATTTTTGGTTACTGCTACCTCGGACTCAGATGCTATCACTTCAGCTACTAATTTTCGAGTAGCAACAACAGACAACTTTTCTACTATTACTTTGTGCGTAGTCTCTTCCCTAATAGATTTTGCTTTTTGTTCAGTCAATCCCAAATTTTTTGCGGAAAGTTTTTGTAGAGCCATTGCATGAACACCTTTAAGTCCTGCTCTTATGGCAAGTTTCAGGTCTTCTGCTAAAGATAGCATCGGAAAAATATTGGCATCGATAGAAGCAGGATTTAGTTGTAAATCTAACAATAGACTTAAGATTGCTCGTTCTGAGTCGCTTAAATCTAAAGATTCTAGTTCTTTTTCTTGTTTTTTTGCATCTGCTGTTATTAAATCCACCAGCGATGTTATACGCTTTTGACTATTCAAACGTCGAACTACTGTTGAAAGAATACGCGGAATATCTTGAAGTTCTAATCCAGTAATCGTAGACAATTCGCGCGCGATCGCCTCGGCTTTATCTAAAGGATTAAGGTCTTCTCGATGTAGAGAAGTTAGTAATGCTTTACGATGTAAACCAGTTGGTTCTGGAATAATAACTGCTGACAAGGTTTGCCAACCTAAAGCTTTAGCACTGCGCCAGCGTCGCTCTCCGTCAAATATTAATAGATGATTCTCCCTTTGAATCAGAATAACTGGTTGTAACTGTCCATCACTAGTTAAAGAGCGAGACATAGATTCAAGACTTTCAGTTAAAAATGTTTGTCTAGGTTGTTCTATATTTGGCTCTATTTGCTCGATAGAAATTGACAAAATACCTAATTGTGACTGAAGTTGTGTTCGCAACTCTTCCAATTGTCTTTCCAACTCGCCAGAATTTTTGTCACGAAGTTCTTCAATCTCTGCTCTTAATTGCTGTATTTCTTCCTCTGCTTCAGATAATTGCTGAGATTGCTTCGCACCTGAAAAATAATTTGTAAGATTAGGAGTGTTACGAGCGCACATAATTATTTTGTCTTTTTATTTGTCTTAGGTTTTCCAATTAAAGTCACAATATGAGAAGTAGTTTCTTTAAAATCATCTTTAGCAGGATGACTAGGACGGTAAAGATGCAATGGTAAACCTTGACCACTGGCATTGACAAATTCTGCGCTATCCCGGATTGCCGGAAATGCTCGAATCTTCATCTGTTGCAACTGTTCAGGCAATCCTGCTAGCATTTGTCTATGAGTACTTCTGCGAACATCATATTGATTGGGAACAAATCCTAAAATTTCTGGAGTTGGGTTTAAACGTAAGTGTTTGCAATGATAGTAGTACCATTCCAATAAATGTGCTGCACCTTGAATTGATTTGGGTTCTAGCTGTACGGGGATAATAATATGTGTACAAGCGGCTAGAGCCATTAAAGGTAAAGGGCCAAGGGTTGCAGGGCAATCAAAAATAACTACGTCCTGTGCTAGTGGATAATCTGTTAAACAGTCGGCTAAAAGGTAGGCTCCTCTTTTGTGTAGAACAAGTTCATCTGCTGTTTGGGTTAATACCATTCCCCCTTGACATACGACAACATTATTCGTGTATTGGCTCCAGCAAGGAGTTAATGGCCAAACACCGTCAAATTGATCTTTGAGAACTCCTGCTAAAGTCTGTTCTGGTTCTGGTGGATTCAAACCACAGAATAACGTTAATGAGCCTTGTGGATCTAGGTCTAGTAGGGCTACATTGTACTTGCGTTTTGCTAAGTCGTAAGCTAAATGAACTGAAAGTGTAGTCTTACCACTGCCTCCAGCATTGCTAATTACAGCTAATCGAATTTGCATGGCTTCGCTTTAAGTGCTATTTCCGAATCATATATTGTGACGCTGAGATCATATATCAATATATGATCCAACTAATTACTTGTCTTTTTTACTGTGTCTTCCATTCAAGATAGTTTATTAAAGAAGGTTTTATGGCAGACATCATGAAATCTAGCAAACTCCACCCAAACAACAATCAAAGCTCAAACACCCAAGTTCAAAACTAAAACAGACCCCTGATGCTAATCAGTTAGAGGCAGAGTTTCTAAATGTAACTGATGGTCAATAGAGTTGACCCGAAATGCACAGGAAGCGATTAACATTATTCTTCGCAGCGATCGCAGTGCTACTCATGAGTCTGCACAGTCGCCCAAAGCGCAGCAAGCTTCTAAACACCGTGTTGAAAACTCAGAATATTTCAAGCGGTTTCAGTATGTGAGATTTCTAAACTGCAACAAACCAGCAAGGCGGATTATATTTTGAGTACAAGAACTGCAACAGGAATACTTTGCAAATTTATAAGTGAACCTGTAGTTGGAGAAAATAATGGGCGACCTTCAATCATCTAGATTAAGGTTAAGTACCCCAACTGTGAGCAAACAGCGATTAGACTGCAAGCAAGAGAAGTACTTTCAACAAGAGCGATACCTTCACCTTGGACATAAACAGTTTTCAACTAGCCAAATAATCTTTGATTTTGTCTTGCTCACGTCGTAAAGCTTTGATATCCTGCCCATAAGCAGAGCGTACCTTGGAATGACTGAGATGAAGTCTTTGTGCAACCTGTTTTGCAGTCAACTTGTTCTCGCCCGACAACCCAAACTGTAACATTAAGACTTGGCGTTGATTTGGTTTCAAGGTAGCTAATAAATCCTGTAAATCTAACCGGAGAGATTCTAGAGCAACATACTCTTGTGCGGAGATTCTTTCATCGGGTAATATCTCTTGCAGTTGGTTTTCTTGCTCCTCTCCAATTCCTAACTCCAAAGAAACTAACGGACGAAATGCGTTTAGGCATTCGGAAACTTGTTTAGGTGATGCATCAACAGCTTCAGCGATTTCTATAATAGTGGGTGTTATTCCCAAGGTTTGAAAAAGTTCAATGTGTGCTTTTTTGATTTGCATCAATCTTTTGGTAAAGTCATGGCATAGGCGAATAGTGTGAGATTGTTCTGCAACTGCTCTGGTAATTGCTTGCCGAATCCACGCCTTTTGCATAAGTAGAGAATTTATACCCCCGATTCGGCTCAAATTTTTCTACCGCATGAAAGTAAACCGATAGCTCCCTCTTGAATCAGATCCAAAAATTCTAGATTACTCCAACGATACTTTTTAGCGACTGCAACCATTATTCGGAGATTGGCAGTAACCATTAAATGTTTTGCAAGTTGGACTTGTTCAAGGATTTGGGTTAATTCTGCTTCTGTCTTATTCACCTTGGCAGAGAGTTCAGACCCATTTGGAGAACGCTTTAGCCGTTGCACGAGAAGATTTTTTGCTGCTCAAGTGCCAGCATAGACCTTACAAGTCCTGCATAAAAAATTTCAAGTCTCAGTTAATAGCCTATCGATACGACCAATTTCTCGTAGATAAATTCCAATTGTATCAGAGCCAAAGCTCGCCATCTTGCGTAAAGCTAATTTAGACCTTGACAGTAGAGTATAAATTAAACAGTCAACGATGATCTAAATTAATTTCTGCTCCGTTGATAAAAGAAATTTCAAAAATTCTTTTTGGGGGCTATATAGGGGCTATATATACCCCAACAATAGATTAAGACTTTGGTAACATTTTGACACCTATATAGGGTATATATAGGTGCTAAATGGGGTATATTTGACTGATTAACATTTTGTACCCCATTTAGCCCCCAAGTGGTTATGATAAGCTCTTGAGATTAGGAAAGAAGGGTGAAGTTATTTTATTCTCCTTTCTCTTGCTCTTGCAGATCGCTTGAACAGATAATTTTCACAAATCAAAGTGTATTACTTTTGTATTTATGTCAAACATTCACACGTTACAAAAAATTTTTCCGGCGGGTTTCGATAACGGTTACGGAAGTCTCAAACTTTTAGTCGATGGCTTTGAAGTAGTTCGTGTCCCCAGCTATATAACCAATGCCGAGATGGAAGACGTACCCGGACGTGTAGTTTTCAACGGTACTGCTTACACAGTTGGAGAGTCAGCTTACCGTACAGGAAATTATTTTGACCGAAACACAGACAATAATGAAAATAAAGTCAATAATGCGTTGTTGACTTTATTAGGTGCATTGGCACATCTCCCACACCGTAGGGCCTGGCACTTAAAATTAGTCGTCAGCTTACATGATGTTGGTCTGGCTGAAGAATTGCAAAAAGTACTCAATGGAGAATATCAGCCAATACTTGCTGGCAAACAATCAGACGTGAAAGTAGAAGTGCTAAAAGTTGTACTAGAGGGTATGGGTGCATTATTTGGGCATCCACTACCCAAAAAATTAACCATTTTAGACTTTGGTAATGGAACAACCCTATATTCTCGTTACAACCGGGGTCAACGAGAAGTTCACACTGCTTACCCCATCGGTGTAGAAGTTCTCATCGATGATATCTCCCAAAAAATGAAACATCTAAATGGCGGAAAAATCGGAGATCCATCCAAAATCCGATTTTGTCTAGAGATGGGACATACCAAGTACAGCCGTGACATCGATATCAAAGATATATACAGTGCTTCTTTGAAAGATTGGTATGAAAAATACTTGAAGAAAGTGGTGAATCTGACACTTGATGCCAAGCACCAAGGGGATGAAATCTGGGCGATTGGTGGAGGTTGCCTCTTACCAGGATTTAAGAAGCTGCTGGAGAAAAACGGCTTCAAAATCCTCGAAAATCCGGTAGAAGCCAATGTCTCTGGGCTTTTAGAGATGGCAAAAACCATTAACAGTAAGAACCCAACTACTACATCTTTTAAGTAAAGTTATAACAATGGTAGATAAAAAAGACTTAGCACCGGAAAAAGTTCGCCTCAAAGATAATTACCGAGAGCGCATATTTGCAGAATCGCAAAAACTAGATAAAAGTTACCTGGACACGCTTTACTTTATAGTTGATTGCTATTTTGTTTTTATCAAGGCTGGATTACCTGCACAACTTTTACCTGACTCACCTATTAATACTGAATCAAACCAACTCACGTCTTGGACTCAAACTCCATTTCCAGAGGAGAAAGAAGAAGATTCTTCAGGAGAAACATTCAGCCTTGATTTTGATTTGTAACCGTCACAGGAAGTTGGCAACACGCTAAAGATGGGGAATTAGCTTTAAGGGTGGTAAGTGGAATTTACACTTGTTTTGCGTAAATTCCTATCGGGTTTTGCATTTTCAACTCAGAATTTGGTTTGGGGAAAAGGTTACTGGGTTTGGGTTAAAGGTTTTTTATTTCCTTTTTCCCCTTCCCCTTTCCCCCAAAACCCGACAAGTATTGGGAGAGGGGCAAGGAGAAAACTATATTGCATAATAGCCGAAAGCGCTGTAAGGTTTAAAAATCTTTCATTGACAATTTTTTGAACTCTAAAAAGTTTAAATCACCGAGTCAAAAACTTGTTGTGCGGTTAGATTAAACTGCAAAAAAGTAGGAGACACTATAAGGTTTGTTTCTCTAAAGGGTGTCATTTGATATTCGCCATCAATAAGTTCACAGACAAAAATAGTCGGAACTTTGGGACTACCAATAAATACACGTCCACCCAAAGCTGCATAATCCACAATCCAATATTCAGGTATACCCATAGCTTCATAGTCACGAAGCTTATCGTAATAATCATCCTGCCAGTTGGTTGACACTACTTCAACTATTAGTTTGACCGAACTAGCATTATGGATAACTGATTCTTTCTTCCAGCGCGTTTCAGTATCAATAGTTTCTTGATTTAAAACAATAATATCCGGTTCGTACCCTGATTTGTCTCGGTATGGTTTAATAATGGATTCTTTCGGTATAGTCCAGATACCGCGCTTACCCATCTCTCTAATTGTGATCAGTAATTCTTCAATCAAAAAACCAGCCAAATCAGAATGCTCCCCTTTAGGCTTTGGCATCTCCACAATCACCCCATCATGTAATTCATAACGTACTTCTGAGTTTTCTGGATACCATTCGATAAATTCATCGAAGGTCAGTAGCTTTAGTTCCGATTGTGTTTGACTCATAAAAGTTACTGGATTTATTTTTACTCCTACTGTAAGAACTGCCTAGAACGCATAATTCTCACAAAATCGCGTTGCTCCTATATTATCTATGAATTTCTCTTGACTGGGCTTGATAAGAAGAGTAAGTCTTGTCAAGAAGAGAGTTAGCTCCTTCAAAAGTTTTTATAATTTCAGGCGTGACTCGTGAGGTATGCACTTTGCCTGATTGAACACCTAAAACTACATCTCCATTTTTCTGTTGGATAGTCAAATCTTTGCGCTCAGTGTTAAAGCTGAGGTCATAAACCTTGCCTTTAACTTCAGTGAAACCATCTTGCCGAGATTGTCCCAAAACCATGCCAATCCTTTGAGCAATTTGAGTCAACCGACTGATGGCTTCAAGTTCAAATTTATCTTTATTCATTACTGTCAACGCTTCGGCTGATAATTGCTCACCAGCTTTAAACTGATTGGCCACTTCTACAATGCGTTTTTTGTAATTTTCCGACTTCCCTAACTTATCTGCGGCATTATACCAATTTCTCAAGTCATCAATAGTAACTGATTGAGTTTGGACTGTTTGGTTGGGTGCGGCTCTATTTTGTGGTTCAGGAAACGGGACTAAAAAACCCTCCACATAATCCCCCAAGGGTTCAAGATGTAGCCCCCAGACCTGCCCTTTGCCCGTGAACAGTTCTGGTAATGCCTTGGGTGAGTGCTTTTCCATATCAGCCCATTGCTGTTGATAAACAGGGTCAGCAATCATTTCAGGTGTGATTTGATACTGTTGACCGACTCGAAAGGCGACTTGTTTACCGATGCCTGTAGCTAGAGCTATATCCCCTTCCTTAAACCCATACTGTTTGTAAGGCTCTTTAGCTCTAGTAGTGTGAGTTCTGCCATATCCGCGCATGGCATCAATGCAAGTATTTACAGGTAGTGGGTTCGGCTCACCATGCATCATTAAAGGGTAGTTCATCGGAATCGGTTTGCCTTTGATGACAAAAGAGGCAACGGCGAGATTTTGAACCTCTTGGTTTGGGTGGAATTGAGCGCTTTGTTGAGGCGGGGACAATGCTGATTGAGATGGAGGTTTCAAAAACTGTGGTCGTGTGGCAAAGGAGTTAACTCTTTGTTGATAGTCACCATCCGATTCAATAATTGCCCCAAATTTATTGGTCATGTTCTCCAAAGTTTTAGGGGGAATTGAACTGCTGACTAAGTGAAATACTGCTAGACCTTTTTTAGTTTCCCTGATAACATCTTCTGTTGGTACTTGCTCCCATTCAACTTTTTGAGCAGTTAACCATTTAGTCACAGTCTCAGCTTTCTGGTTGTCAACAGCCAAGCCCATGACTCCAAGTTTTTTGTTTGATTCTATAGAAAATAAGAAAGTAGGACGCTCTTTAATATGATGGAGAATTTTAGCACTACTCTCAATCATCTCTTGTTGTTCAAAATTAACTGATTGAGTCCCAAAAGCCTGAAATTCCTTCGTCCATTTCTGGGGATATTCAACGGTATTAGGGTCAATTTGAGCGCAAATCACAGAAAAATTACTTTCAATAATAGCGTCGGCGGGTGTAAGTTGTCCGGTTTTGAGTAGTCCAAGCTGTCTGAGCGCGTCTTTGTCTTTTTTAAAGTGCAATACTCCCAAGGGTTCACCATTGAGAAATACTGCATCTCTAGTTTTTAAAGGTGGCGTTTCGATAGTCAGTTTTCGGTAATCTTGATCATTGAATGTCTGACCAGAAAAATCATAAAAGTTAATTTTATTAATTTTGAGGAGATTCCCATTGGGAGACTCACCCAGCACAAAAGCTTGATCTCCAGTTTCAGAAATTGACTTGAGCTTTAATTTTAGGGGATTACCATTTTTGAGATAATTAATTTCTTTTAACTGTTGGCCAGAATCACTGTCTAACTCACCCAGGGTTTTGCCATCAAGTTTGATTTTTACTGTTTTGTCAGCCACCGACACAGTGCCAAATTCTAAGTTTACGGGTTCGGCGTTAAAAACAAGTCCTGCATAAGAGAAGTTCTTGAGTTCGCGGATAGTAATTTCAACCGCGTCAAACCCTGGCAGTCCAATAGTTGCTTTGGCAGTAGCAGGTTCTACCCCAACGAAACTAGCTTGCGCTTTCGTACCAATGGGAAGCTGTGCGGTTCTGGTTCCTAACATGGCGAATTCCTTGTATTCGCCGTCACTATCCTGGACAAATAACAATCTGGAAACATGGCGCTCATGCCCAACTGGGTGGTGAGAGGCTCTGATTTCTATCGGGTGTTTTTCGGTGGGATTCCAATCTCGACCCAAAAATTGATTCGCTTCATTCAAAAGTGTGACTAACTTCGGTTCAGTAAATTGCAATTTATCTAAGCGAGAAATAATCTTAGTTGGGAAAGCAGTGAAAGCAAAATTAGAGACTTTTTTATCAATGTTTGATGACTCACTACTCTCTTTTCTTGCAACTTCAAGATCATCCTGGCGTGATGCACAGATGTCCCAAGTGGCAGCGGCAGATGCAAGTTTTTCTGACTCTGGGATAGAGGCGTAAAATACAAGAGCCATCTCTTGCGCTAGGGCAAAGAGTAGTTTAATTTGGCTTCTAGTAAGTTCTGGTTTAAATTCTATTACTTTAGCTCCCTGCGTAGTCATCCCCGGTTTGAGGTTGTGGTCACTTACCGATTGTTGGCTAACTGTCCCCAGGTTGCGGTATGCGGGTTTTCCATTTTCCCCTATCTCACCATCTATCTGTGCAACTGCTAATAACTTATGGGGGCGTTCACTGTTTGTGAATTTAATCTCATCTAGGCGAATATTAAGTGTCTGGGCTTTCCAGATTAGGGGATGCCCGTAGCGGGTGAGGTTGGTAATTTCGAGTTGCGTTCCTGAATCTGTTTGAACAATTGCGCTAGGGCCAGACTCTGTTTCTCGCCGCCTTGAGGCACGAACCGCAGCGTTGAATTTCCGATCAAACTCGTACTTGGCGGCAACTGCTGCAAATTTTTGCTGTGGTGTAAATTCTACTCCTTTGAATAAGTCTTTAAACTGGACGATCGGACGCGATTCTAACTGTGATTCTTGGAAATATTTATTGGTTTGGCTAATTAATAATTCTACTGGTGAGTAACCTTTTGGTGTTATCTCTGTACTTAAATAAACTGTTTTTAATTTCTTATCTTTAATATAATTAACATCACGATACAAGTAGCGGCTGTTTTCCCGGATTTTATCCATCTCAGGTTTTTTAGCACTTTTGAATAAATCAACCGCTATTTGGTTTTGATAACATCCTTCTTCAATCATGCTCCGGTACATTTGACGGTTAATGTCCATTGCTTGCTGGATAATTTCGGGAGTTCTTTGAGAATGAGCAATTTCAACAACCCCTTGCATATAAGGCTTGTATTCTTCTCGAATTAACTTTGGATCTTTCTGGCGTTCTTGCTTAAACAGGGTTTCGTAATGGTTAGAAACTTGGTCTAAATAATTTGATTTCTGCTCAAAAGTACCGTAAGTTTTAAGTACCTCGATTTCTGATTCTAATGCTTCCAGTGCAGTAACTTGATTGTTGATTATGCCCACGCTGATGCTATCGCTCATGTGGATAGCGATTTTTTCAAATGGGGGTTGGGTTCCATCTTCCAAATAAAATGATTGTTTTTTGAGCTTAACCGTGGGCGAATAGGCGTTCTGGGGAAGATTTCTTCGCTCTGCCTCTGCTGTCAGATTAGGATATAAGCTAGCTCTTGCTACACCAATGCAGTCACCATCGTAGTCTCGTGCTTGGCGTTCTGATTCGGTTTCTGCTGGGTCAATAAAATCAACATCAACCAAGAGTGCTTCTAACTCTGTAATTCTGGCTTGTATACGCTTGTGGTCTTCGTCATTAACTACAATTACACCTTTGAGGTCTTTACCATCTGGCCCGAGTCGATCTTTAACGTGCTTGTTAGCAGACACACACAATCCGTTAGAATTCAGAAAAGGAGAACGGAAGTTAAGAATTTTCTCTTCATTCTTTTCCCATGAAACACAAATTTCACCATTTTTTAAATCTTTGGATGGAATAATCATCCCTCGGTCAAAAGTAAGCGTTTTCCCTAAAGCGATATCTCGCCATTGGCTCTGTACAAACCGACTCAATTCTTGTTTAACTTTTTCTGTTTCTAATAACTGCTGATGACCCAACAAGTCAGCTTTGATGAGCTTGTACATGAACAAGTCATCTTTAGTACTCTCGTCATCTAATTCCTCATCTGCATCTAAGTCATCATTTGTCCCTAAGTTTTTAACATCTGTTTCTTGATTGATAATGTCTGATGTTTTTAATTTATTTTGGCTCAATGACTCTTTACGCTTTTCATATCTTTCACAATAGTAAGCAGCAACAATTCTTGGATCATCTTCAATAGAGGCTAATCTTTGAGCAAGTAACTCTAGTTCTTCGGCAAAATCTTTAATTCCTTGGGGGAAAGATGCCAGCAGTTGGGAGATAGACATCTGTCCTCGTTGAGATTGCCCTTTTTCGGCTAACCAAATATTTTGCTGATATAATCCTGGTTGAATTTGAGGTTTAGTAGGGCCTTTAGGTCTATCCTTGTCTGTTCCCTTAAAACTGCTCACAGGGAGAATTACGTCTATTTTTGGTTTGTTATTTGGATTTGCATATTTTATCCTATCCAGTCTGTATGGTCGGAGTGTTCCTTTGCCAAAACGGTATTTAGTAGTATCTTCTCCAACTCCATCCACCCAACCAAATCGATGCTGAATTACACGATAGCTTTTGTCTGCTTGGGATTCTCTTAAGGTTAGTTTGTCATGGAGTTGTGTTGAAATTTGTCCATAACAGTCCCCAACTAATTTATATGCTAAATCATTTGATAATATTCCTCCATTCTCACCTCTGTTATCAGTAGAATCATCTACTACCAGAATATTTAGCTTTTCGTGAATCGCATTTTTACAAGCCCCAAGGAAGATGGAACCATAAGCACCCCGGTCTTTACTATCTGGACAAACTTTTTGAATCGTTTCTAAACATTCTTTATCTCCATAAAGTAAACGAGTCTTAGAAGACAGTAATAAAATCTGTCCATCTGGATGATTCTTTAACTCTTCATCTGTGCTGTATTCATCTGAGTGTCCAAAGGAAAATTCTTTGTTAGGAAAGTAAAATTCTAGTAAAGTATTACTGAGCTTTTCAGTTAAAATTAATTGAGAGTCAGTTTTGCTATCATCTGTATAGATCCACTGATTTAGACGAGGATCGAAATGTTTCAATTCCAGAGTCATAAGATTTAAAATTTCATGAACATTAATTAATTTTTTGAGAGGTTTTTATGTCAAGAATTAAGCGTTGGATAAATATGAATAATGAAGAATTCAACCCAGATGGAAGTTTGAAAGATGAAGCTCGACAACAAATGTTGTCTACAGGAATGAGTAACGAAGCAATTACTGACTATGCTCTCTCATTGAAAGAAGAATACGACGAGTGGAAGCACCTGGACGATACTGATCCAGAGCCGTGGCCAGTGTATACAGCTTACGATTTTTTCAGCGAACAAGAGAAAAGAGAGTTTAACCCCGACGGCTCTCTCAGACCTGAATATGTAGAGTACGCTCGGCAAATTGGCATCAGTGAAAGTGCCCTGGAACAGCTTGAGTGGCGTAAGAAAAACGAAGTCGAGAATTATAATGCTGTGTCTGCCGATCATGCAGAACAAGGTATTAACTTTGGTGAAGAACGGATGAAAGAAAGGATTGAAGACAGCAGAACCTACGTTCAACGCCTCCACCAAATGGAACAGGACTTGCAGAACTTCGAGCCGGAAGATAGCTTGCCTTTTGATAAAAACACCTCCTATTAGAGTAGGTGAAGTTACGCTGTAAGACCGTTTTTATCCATCAAATACAGTGATTTTACCTGAATATATGAAAAAAAGCGATGCCTACGGCGGCTACGCATCGTCAAGTAAAGCAGCGATCGCAGACAGATATAGCAGATGATGAAACCGACCTAACTGAACTAACCTAGAACGCAATTGTTTATATCGCTGTTGGTCATCAGTCGAGCGCACTGCCAGAGAGATCGCTATTATAATACTGAAATTCCGTTATTTGTAGTGCATAAATACTATATTACATCCCGAAAATTAGTGTAATGAGGAAGGACAAAATACATCAGATGGTAAGAAAACTGCTCCCCGCATGATTGAATTAATCAATTTAATTCTGCTAAGACTTTTTGCATTTCTTGTTCTACAAAATTGATCTGTTTATCATTGGGAGGTAAAATGCGTTTGAATATCTCCATTGCCGCTTGGTAATACCCAAGTGCTTCTTGGTTGCTAGATAATTGTTGAAGACAATTACCTATTTTTTGCAATGTTCGAGCCTTATCAAATTCAATAGGCTTGATGGGTTTGAGCAATAGTGAAATATCATAGCTTGCGCTTGCTTGCTGATAATTATCAAGCGCCTGTCTATATTGTGACAAATAAGAGTGTGAATCAGCTATTGTATTGAATACACCAGCTTTAAGTGCATGACTACAATAGTCATTTGGAGCAAACTTTAGCACACTATCGTAAATAGTAACAGCCTGTTGGTAGGTAACGAATGCTTCTGTATATTGTTTCTGGCTAAACTGTTGCTGTGCTAATCTTTCTACGAGCATCCCCAAATAACTGATATTCAGGTCATCATTGGGAGTTTGCTCAAACGCAGTTTTATAAGTGGCTATCGCTTGCTTTAAGGTATCGATTGCATATTTATGGTGGTCAAGACACCAGTGTAGCTGGGATAACTTTTCTAGAGCCATGCCCAAGTGCCTAAGAGTCTTAAAGTCATTAGGAGTAAACTTGAGGGCAGTTTCATAGATTGCAATCGCCTGTTGATAAGTTTCTAACGTCTCTTGCTCCTGCATAAAACTAATCCGCTACTGGATATTAAGGTTTACTTGTCACATAGCTCTTTGATAAAAGCATCAATCGCTTTCGCTGCTGAGGACTGCCTACCTAGATTGAGTTTAGTAAGGGTGCGTGAGCGGATTGCCTGATAATCTGGCTGTGATTCCTGAGAGGAAGATAAGGTTTTTTCTCTCAGGCGGCTAGCTCCCCCAGCGCTACCCTTAGTTGAGCTAATTCCTCTAATACTGGTGCTATCTTGGCTTCTATACGCTTGTCTATATCAGATTCTAATAAATGTGAAGCATCTGCCATTTGGGGTAACTCATTCCCCTGGTTTATCCAGGCTACAAAGTCTTGCAGTAGTGATGATGCACTTACCCCGCGCTTCTTAGCTTCCTGTTGAAACACTTCCCACTGCTCATCTTCTACCCGAAACGTAGCTAGTTTATTCATAGTTCTATACATTTACTTACATCTGTACAGAGTATAGCGTCTGTCTATAAAAATGTATATAAGATTAATTAATAGGCTTAAGTCTTTTTGTATATAAAACTGTATATAAATAGGCTAGTTTTATATATAAGATTGTATATAATAATGTATAGAGAGGTAAGAGAAGAACGCAAGAAACTCCAAGCCGCTCAGTAAATCAAAAGAGCGATCGCCTGCCTGAGAAACAACGCGATCGCCACTTCACCAAAACCAATCAAGGAAATGATGATTACTACAAGATTAGCACCGATTCCAGAAGCACATTCCACCGAGTTAAACAATTATTACCCGCAGAGATCCGCGCTCAATTGCCTGCTCTCTACGCACAGGAAAAATGTTCAGATGCGATTGTCTATGTGAAATTCTTTAATCCTAATAGTGACTGGACTTGGTACGCGACTGAGTTCGACAGGGAGGATTTGTTCTTTGGTTTGGTGCAAGGGTTTGAAGAAGAGTTAGGTTACTTCAGCCCTAGTGAACTGCAAGAATATCGTGGAGCGCTGGGTATTGGAATTGAGAGAGATTTGCACTTCAAGCCTACACCACTTTCCCTTATTCGTCGCTGCGAAAACTAATCTATCTAATCCCCGGAAAATACCGAGGATTTAAACCGCAGATGGAGCGCATGGAATCACCACTAGACAAGTTTTCTACCTGTTGGGCGCTCTCTGGAAAAATTTGAACTCACAAAAATTACAATCTTTTAGGACAAACGAATCATGTCTGATAATATTCTACGGCAAGAAATTGATGGTATTGAATATTTCACCGTTGCTAGTACTGGAGAGTCGGGAATGAGTCAACGAGGACTGTCTAGACTTTGTGGAGTTAGGCTCTCGACAGTGCAGAATATACTTGAAAACCTGACCGAAAACAAAGCACCTCTTTGGCTTCAAAACCTTGCAGAAGGGGGATTATACCTGACCGATAAAACCTCTGTTAAAGGAGGAGAAATCAAGGCAATTAAAGCAAATATCTGTTGGGGTATTCTAAGATACTACGAGCGTAAAGGTAAGCTAGAAGCAACCAAAGCGTTAGATGCGATTGGGGCAATTGGTATAAACAGCTTCATCCAAGCTCAAACAGGATGGTTGCCTGACCAATATCAATCATCTCGCAAGCAAAGGCAAGAAGTTAGCCGGATTTTGGCGACACCTCAACCTTGGACAAGGATGTTTGAGAGCGAGTTCGAGGAGAATCTAGCACGAATTACGAAGTTGCACAAAACCCATATCCGTAACGGAAAATTTTACTGGGAGCTTGTGTACAACTGGATGACACCGGAGGAAAAAGCCCAGCTTGATATCGTCAATCCCGTTCTGACTAACGGACGAAGGAAATACAAGATCCATCAAATGCTTTCATCACAAACAAAACAGAGATTGACACCGCACGTCACATCTGTCTTAATTCTGATGAAGTCAGCCAACTCCGTACCAGAACTGCGGCGACTAGTTAGCCGACAGTATGGTGTCGATCAGCCGAATCTGTTTGATGGGTGGCAGATCGGATAGACGAGCTTAAGCTTTCCCGCGTCTTTAGAGGTGGGAAAGCTTAAGTTACAGTTTTTCTGACCCAAAAACTTAATTACCTGCGCCGTTTAGGTTTACTCTTGTTACGTTCATACTCGGCAATAATATCCTTAGTCTGCTGTGGAAGAATTACACTTTTGTTGTTGAATCGCATTTGGTATACCAGATAGCACAGACTTTTGGGATCAGGACAGGAAAGATTTGTTGGTAGATTAATGATTGTTACTCCTGCAAAAGTCGCAGAAGCTAACATGGCAGAGCCAAAAAAGAAAATCCCAGAGCGTCCAGAACCAACCCAACCACCAACCCAGAAAAGAAGTTCTTTGCATTTTTCAAACCGCTTGTAACGAAGTTCTTGACGTTGCGTTTGTGCTTGATTCCAAGCTTGGAGTTTTAAAAGCTTTTGGGCAGCAAGTTGGGTGGCTTTCGCATCAGAGGCTTTATCTACTTGGATATCAATGGTGCGTTCTCTGTTATGAATTTCCTGTTCTAGCTGGTAGTCGTATCGCTCTCTGATTCGCTGGGCAATTCCATTAATTGAACAGAATTCGGGGGTAAGGAAAATACCCGATGTTTCTCCATCAACCTCTGCAAGGGACTTGGAGTCTGGGACTTTCCCTGAAGTTGCTGCATAATCTTATCTTCTAATTGAGCAAAGAGATAATCGCTTCCTTGAGATTGTTGTCCTAATTTGGCTAGGGCCTTTTGAACGTACAAGTCCTTAACTAATCCCGATGGAATTTTTTCAGCCAGATAATCTGTAACTCTATCAACTAAGCCAGCTAAAGCTTCTTCTGATTCAGTATTAATATTTCCAATGCTACTGGAAATATCAGGTGTTTCTTCACTAACGAACCCAGAGGCTTGGATAAAACGCTCGACTTCTTGGTGGGTATATTCCTCTTTCTCTCCTAATCCACAAAAAGCCAAAATCCTGGAAGCTTGTGTCAAGGTGAGCTTCAATCCCTGTTCACGAGCAGCAATCAACAATTCAGTTATATCTAATGGTTTAGTCCCTTTTTTGGTAGACTTTTTCTCATTTTTGGTTTTCGGTGCAGAATTATCCTCTAAACTTTTTTGAAAAAGTGTTGTAGCTTCTTGATAATCAGATACTTGTCCATCCTTGAACCACTGACGAACAATATCAAACCGAGTTTCAATCTCTGCATCAGAGTATTCCTGTGTGTCATCAGTCAGTCCACAAGCTATCAATGTTGCTAAAACATCCTCTGAGGACAGAGAATACATATTCTGCAAGGCTTCTTTAGTGTAAGGCATTACTCATCTCCTTCTAACCGAACATTTGTCCAACAGCATTGTCATTTTGATTTTCTAGAAAATCTATCACTGGTTTGAGTATTGCTGGTTTAATCAATTCCTCCTCGTCAGTCTCATCTTCATCATTAGAGTTAGTCATATTAGATACCATCAAATTT
Organism: Nostoc sp. UHCC 0252; assembly: GCF_034931145.1. Classification (NCBI taxonomy): domain Bacteria; kingdom Bacillati; phylum Cyanobacteriota; class Cyanophyceae; order Nostocales; family Nostocaceae; genus Nostoc; species Nostoc sp. UHCC 0252. The sequence continues at coordinate 21,685 of NZ_JAYGHE010000057.1, forward strand.
GATAGGCTTTCCTCAAAATTCCTCAGATCATTAAATATTTCTGATTCAATAACGCTTTTATTAGTCACATTAGATACAGGTAGATTTAATCCCATCTCTTGTGCCATTGGTCTAGCAGAAATATTTGAGGAAGAATTGACAGGAAAATCTTCTAGTAGAAAGGCTTCAGATAGAAGCAGAATGTGCAGTTTCAATCTGTAAATTGCACTTCTAGCATGTTGTCTTAATTCGGCTTCAGAACAGATCCCATCTGCCTTTAAAGCAAAAGGCAACCAATATCCAAACAAGGCAGGTAATACCTTATCCCTCTCAGCAATCCCATCACCCTGCTTTATGTAGTTTATTAGAGCAATACTAGACGGCTCTTTGTTCATGGAAATTCGACACCGATAATCAACTCTTTCGTTTCTTTCACTCATTCGCCCCACCTGCCCTAACAACCTCTTTGTTTAAACTCATCCTCTGACTACAGAGAAAGAAAAATAATCCATAAGCGTCTGTCAATCGATAGTTAAGAGACTTAGAAGAGACTTGAGGAAAACTATTGACGATTTGTGCCTCCAAATTTTCACACCAGTTCACATTAGAAAATGAAAACAAGCTGTTTAACTGGGACTGGAAATAATGTGCAGTCCCTCCACCGATAATCACTTCATCAACATTGCGAGGAATTTGCAACTTTAACCAGTTAGATAGCATCATCCAATATTCTTGTCTACTATTAGCAACGGCATTACGCATTCGGGAAATTTCATGCTCTCTATAGGCTGGTTCTACACTAGAAGCTAATTCACTCAACGCTTTATAAGAAGAGTTTTTCTTTGTCTTACAAATCGCCCATATCAAACGATCTACGTTCAATCCTGATGTCTGATTTATCACTGATTCAACCATTTTTGAGAAACCTAAAGGTTCTGTTTTGCCTTTACGCATTTCTCCACGCTCGATTAACAGAATGCTTATATCTCTATAACCCAACATTACAACCGCGATCGCTTGTTCTTTGATATTAGAGCTAGCATCTCGCCCCCTACTCAAGATTCCTCCTCCTTCGGGAAGACAAATAAATAATTCTAGTGAAAATGCTTTTGAAGATCCTTTGAATTTGTAGTCAGAAAGGGCTGTCTTCACCAAATTCTGAAATAACTCCCGATCCTCAAATTCTCCCCAAGGCAGCAAAATCCCTAAATGAACCGATGACCCATTTTCTAAATTGTGTTTGTCTGCGATCGCTCCCACAATCGCCAACGCTTTAGCCAAAGCTAACTCAAATTTCCGCTTTTGCAATTGCTTGTCAGCATTGAAGCGCTTTTTGGCTAAGAACCCTACTGCAAAACACTTCTGTTCATATTCAATCCAAGCACTATCTTCCGGATTCGACTCTCCCATCTTGTTCCGTTCATAAGCTTCTAAGCTTCCTAACGGCACTGTCGCTACCTCCGGCTCCATCAACATCAACATTGGATGGAATGGTTCTAATGTGTAAAATCCCCTCGAAGATGAACTACCAAGGTCTATCACTACCCTTAACAAACTCACACTTACCACCTCCTATTTAGAAATTATTTTCTGTAATTTATTTGTAGCAAAATATCTCAGTACAGCCATAACGAACTGATGTTATTCTTCAGCCAATTGTAAGATAAAACAATTAAAAATAATGCAAATGAATTAACTTTTTATGTCATTTTAAAGGCACTTCCTGGCACTTCCTAGAACTTCCTACAAGTCGAATTCATGTTTAGCGTATGTCACTCTTATGTCAACCCCACGGCACTTTTACGGCATACAGATTTTCATTTGTGACGCACAGTACGCCATATTTGGCGGAAACTTTTTCAGCGTAATTTGCTATAGTAAAAAACATCAGAGTTGGAAAATAAAAACATTGCTGTCGTCAAAGTTTTACCAAAGTTTCTTCACTCGGCATCAAACAAAATTTTGTTTGGTGACGGGAATGAACTTTGGCAGCAATAGTTATTGGGTTAAGTTGTGTAAAGCTGATAGCAGAGGTGAACAATGCTAACAGCTGCCAACGTTTCCTCAGAGATGGCGGTGAAGTACTTCGTCAAAAACTACTACCACCAGGGCAAGTCACGCTGGAGTGGACTAGGTGCAGAGAAACTTGGATTGTCAGGGTCAATTGATAATGAGCTTGAATTTACCAATGTAATCGAAGGGCGATCGCCCGATGGTCTTGAGCAACTTAATGCCAGGGTGCTGAAACAAAAAGAACGTAGAGCAGCACTAGACTGTACATTTTCTGCGCCCAAGAGTGTGAGCCTAATGGCGTTGGTCGGTGGGGATTCAAGATTAATCGCCGCGCACCATCAGGCATTAAAGGAAGTGATCGGGCTGATGGAAAGGCGTTATGCCATAACGAGGGTGACACAAAACAACGGTAGGCACAGGGTAAACACGGGTAACTTGGTGGTCGCGCAGTTTGACCACATCGAGAGTCGGGATTTAGATCCACATCTGCACACCCACTGCTTAGTCATGAATACGACGCAAGCTAATGATGGTCAGTGGATGAGTTTGGTGAATAGTGAGATATTTGCTAACAAAAAATTCCTGGGGATGGCATACCAGAGCTATCTAGCGGCAGAAGTCCAGAAACTAGGGTATGAGGTAGAACTCAGAAAACATGGACAATTTGAGATTAAAGGTTTTAAAGAACAAGATTTAGAGACGTTCTCAAAACGGCGGCAGCAGATCGTAGCTCTTGCTGGTGCATCTTCTTCATGGGCAGAGCGAAACCAAGTTTGGGATACTACTCGTAAGCGTAAGCAGAAGTTAACAGAGGCAGAACTCAAATCGCTATGGTATGAAGAAGCTGCGGCACTGGGCATCAGTTTCGTCAAGCCTTCTGAGCCAAATAGTCAAGTAGTTGCTGATTCTCTTGCCGAACCCAACGTTGAAGATGCGTTGGGTTCGGCCATCGCTCATTGCAGTGAGAGGAATGTTGCCTTTAAACTTGAAGATTTAGAAAAATTTATCCTCTCTGAAAGACTTTTAACTGATGTAAATGCGCTTGAGCCATTAATCAAGGAGCATCAGGAGTTAATCGTTCTGCCGGGAATGGAAAGACAATATACAACATGGACGGCAGTAAAAAGAGAACTAGCGACGATTGAGTTGATGCAGTCAGGAATTGGAGCAGTTAATCCGATACTGCATACACTTGTAGCTTCAAGCCTTTTAGAGAAAACCTCACTAAACTTTGGGCAGCAGCAGGCAGTTAGTCTAGCTGCAACGACAACAGACCAGTTCATTGCGTGGCAAGGGGTAGCTGGTGCTGGTAAGACTTTCGCCCTCAAGGAATTAAACGCGATCGCACTCGTTCAGGGCTATACAGTCAAAGCTTTTGCCCCTTCATCGATGGCAGCTAAGGTATTAAGTGAGGAGCTAGGTATACAAGGCGAGACTGTAGCCAGTTTATTAGTGTCTGAGCCAGCACCCCGACTTGAATTAAATCAAATTTGGATTGTGGATGAGGCAGGTTTACTTAGTGCCAAAGATGCTCATGCCCTGTTAGAGAGAGCTACCCTTGAGGGAGCAAGACTATTACTAGTTGGCGATACCAAGCAATTATCGGCTGTCGAAGCTGGAAACCCTTTCAAATCCTTGCAACAAGCTGGTATTAAAACCGCACACTTAACCCAATCAAACAGGCAGCGTAACCCGGATCTCAAGATTGCAGTAGACCTAATTGCAGACGGGAGAGTAGAAGCGGGATTTAAGCAACTAGAGACAATTGGTAGTGTTCAAGAGGTATCACCTGATACTACAAGAGAGATAATTGCTGCTGACTATATAGGATTAACGAAAGAGCAACGAGCGCGAACATTGGTACTGGCTGGCACAAATATAGAGAAGTTAGCACTTACCCAGGCAATCCGAGGCAAGCTAAAAATTGAAGGAAGTTTAGGGGCAACTGCAAACATTACCCAGTTGCAAGCTCTAAACTTGACCAAAGTGCAGCTGCGCTATACCCATAACTTTGAACTAGGTAATGTGGTGATGCCAACGCGCAATTACAAACGCCGAGGTTTAGAGAAAGCCAAAGTGTATGAAGTCGTCGGCAAGAACACCGACCGATTAATTTTGAAAGCAGACGATGGAAAGCAGTTAGAAGTAGATGCCAATTTTGACAAAGCTGTTTACCAACGTGATGAAATTGAGATTGCTGTAGGCGATCGCTTGCAATGGAAGAAAAATGACCGACAGTTACAAAGGCGCAATGGTCAAGAATTTGTAGTTACGGCGATTGAGGGAGATTCCGCCCAAATTCAGTATTTAGATAGCAATCGAACTGAAACTATTAACCTTAAACAGGCGCAAAACTTAGACTACGCGCTTGTCAGCACAATCTATAGTAGCCAAGGTAAAACCACTGACCTAGCCTTGATTGCGGCAGATCACACCATTGGGCAAGAAAGTTTTTATGTGGCGATTAGTCGAGCTAGGCATAACGTCAAACTTTATACTAAAGACAAATCAGAATTGCTGGAACTGGCGCAAGAGTCTAAAGCCAAAGATAACGCTTTAGAATTGCTGATGAATTCCTTAAAAATGGAACGAATTCAGGCGAAAACTGCCTCGGTCAGTCCAAGAGCTAATGAGCCAGTAGTAAAACTTGAAGTTGCAATAGCAGAGCCTGTACTGAAAGCTCAACCGCTAACCACAGAGCAAGTTTCCTTACCAGTTAGTCAGCCAGTTCCATTAGTTACGACGAGTTTAGAAACTGTAGCCAAACCCACTCCCAAAGAGAAACATAGAGATGATAGAAAGTCTCCTGTTTTTGAAAAACCAGTATTAAAGACTGCTGCCCCAACAAAAGCATTTTGGATACCTCAAAAATCAGAAGAAGTACCCAATTTTATTGAACCAAAGCACTGGCAAGAGTTTGAAAATAGCGCCATTCACCCGGACATTGCGGCAAAAAACTTTGAAAGTCTTCAGTTCAACTATGCAGGTGGTGAGCATGAGGCTTGGGAAAGACTCATGGTTAGTGAAAAACTTAATCGTACAAATACCGGGAGGTTAACGGAGGGATTAATTAGAGCATATTCTCATCTTGATGCTGGCGGTTGGTGGTGTGATGCTGGAGTTGATGCGCGTTCATTTGCTGATTTAACACCAGGTGATAAACCTGCGATTAAAAGATGGGGATGTTACAAGCCGAACACACCTAGACCCAAAAAAGATGAGGAGAACCAGGTAATTGAAGGGAAATTCATTAAATATGAGCATCCCCCAAAGGTTGAATTAAGTATATTCTTGCTTAATGTCCCTAAAGATATTGCCGAAGGCATCTACTCCAAACACAAAGTTAACCCCACGCAACAGGAGCGCAAATCGGGGTTTTGGTACTGTGTCTGGAAACATAATATCCCCTGTGCGATCACAGAAGGCGCGAAAAAAGCAGCCAGTCTGTTGAGTCAGGGTCATGCTGCCATTGGGCTACCTGGGATTTCGGCGGGATACCGAACTCCCAAAGATGAGTTTGGTAAAAAAATCGGTAAGTCTTACCTACATGAGGAATTAGCGGTTTTCGCCACACAAGGGAGAGTTTTCAAGTTCTGCTTTGACTACGAAACCAAGCCTGAAACTAAGCTCCATATCGAGCGAGATATTTCCGTGACTGGAAGATTGTTACAAGAAGCTGGAGCAAGAGTAAAAGTTGTCAGCTTGCCAGGGCCTTCTAAAGGTGTTGATGATTTCATAGTCGCAAGTGGGCCACTAGCTTACGAGAAATTGAGCCATGAAGCAAAGCGTTTAAGACACTGGCAACAGCAGAATCAACGCTTCTTGAATGCGGCTTTTCCATCACCGCCTCATCTGACACCAGAACAACGTTCTATACAACTTGAGGGAACAGGCAACAGGGAACGGGCAACAGGGAATGACAAATTGGATCTCTTACCAACACACAGGGAAGAGGAAATAGAAAAAACTGTTGCCTGTTCCCCATTGCCTGTTCCCTATCTTTTACAAAATAAACCACAGGTACAAACCCATGACTTTAACCAACGACAACAACCCAACACAGATACAGTTGCTAACCGAGAAGATAGAGCAATTGAACAAGAATTTCGAGCAGTTACAAACCAACAGCCAGCAATTGACCCAGAAAATCGAGTTCTTAGAAACGAGCCAAGCCGAGAACCTAATCGAAATAAGCGCGAATCAGTCGAACTTCTTGCAGCAATTAACCGAGATGCTGAACTCGAAAAAGTCTTCGAGCATGGAGACGATATTGCAGGAATTAACCAAAGCTCTACAGATGATGGGCTTCGAGGTCAACGAACAGAGAAACTCTCAAGACAAATTAACGGACAAGATTCAACAATTTTTAATAGAGAAGCAAGTTATGTCCATTCTTCACAACAAGCCACCAGACAACTCTTAAATACAATCTCTGATTATATTGAGCAATCAGCTATCGAGTCTGCTTTAAACCAAGCAGTATTAGGATTGACAGAGCAACTTTCTCAATCTCATCAACAACTTCTTGCTGCTAAAAGTACATTCAATGACTTTGAAAAAGCCTTGACTCAAGAGTTACAATCTCATGCAGAGAAGAAAGCCATTCTGTCAATCTCTGATTATATTGAACAATCAGCTATCGAGTCTGCTTTAACCCAAACAATATTAGGATTGACAGAACAACTTTCTCAGTCTCATCAACAACTTGTTGCATCTAAGACTACATTCAATGACTTTGATGAAGCGGTTACGGCTGAGTTGCAATTTCATGCACAAAACAAAGCCATTCTGTCAATCTCTGATTATGTTGAGCAATCAGCTATCGAGTCTGCTTTAAACCAAGCAGTATTAGGGTTAACAAAACAACTTTCTCAATCTCATCAACAACTTGTTGCTGCTAAAAGTACATTCAATGACTTTGAAACAGCCTTGACTCAAGAGTTAAAATCTCATGCACAAAATAAAGCTATTCTGTCAATCTCTGATTATGTTGAGCAATCAGCTATCGAGTCTGCTTTAAACCAAGCAGTATTAGGATTGACAGAGCAACTTTCTCAATCTCATCAACAACTTGTTGCTGCTAAAAGTACATTCAATGAGTTTGAAATAGCATTGACGGCTGAGTTGCAATCTCATGCACAAAACAAAGCCATTCTGTCAATCTCTGATTATATTGAACAATCAGCTATCGAGTCTGCTTTGACCCAAACAATATTAGGATTAACAGAACAACTTTCTCAGTCTCATCAACAACTTGTTACTGCTAAAAATACATTCAATGACTTTGAAACAGCATTAACAACTGAGTTGCAATCTCATGTAGAGAAGAGAGCTATTTTATCCACCTCTAACTCTGTTGAGCAATCAGCTACTGAGTCAACCTTAGCTAAAACATTACTAGCAGAATTAAAGTTGCATCTCAAACAGATGATTCAGGGTTTAGATATTGAAAGATTGGCAGAAGTAGTTATGGAAGTAGGAAAATATGTCAAAGGTGAAAAGGTAACAGGAGCAAAGGTCAGCGAGTTATTTACGAGTGTTACAACTGATGCAAAAGTATTGACTTTTGAGGAGAAAATGAACATCGTTAGGCAACTGATTAGAGATGACAAACCATCGATTATGAAGAGATTGAAAATAAACCCTCAACAATCAGATGATAACGGGGAGCAAATCCGGTTTCGGCGCTAACTTATCAGTTATCAAATATTTCCATTAACTCATTCATAGGTTAGTTGTTTACTGATAACTGTTCACTGTTTTTACTGGTATTGTTATTCCCACTATTTTAAACTGCTTACCTAAGACAAAATTTACTAGTTTCTGACCGCTCACTAAGATTATTTTGTCGGAGCGACGAATCAATTGTTTTGATAACTGTCCAGTTATGCCAGTATGCACGAAGAATCCACCATTAGCTCCTTATCCTTCAATACAGCATACGAAATCTTTGATGTGTTTTGGGCTAATGTAATCAGCATAACGCTTAACCTGGATTACATAAAGCTTTCCCAAAATCAACACGCGACCATCTATCCCGCCGTCACCGGTGTACCGAAAGTTGCGTTGAATTTGCCACCCCTGTTTTTTGCAGCAAGTAAGTACCAATTCTTCAAAAACATAAGGCGATATCCTGCGTAGCGTAGCGATTACTACTGGCAATTTGGCTAATTGAGTTCTGCTACGAAGCTCAAGTAATACTTGACTAGCGTACTCAATATTGTTCAAGTGTTTCTTAAGATTTTTAGGTAATCTAACCCTTGGTGTTCGCGCTGGGCTTGGTAGTAATTGCTTCTTAAAATTTTTAGCTAAGAAAGCCTTTTGGGTTGCTACTGAGCTTTTTCGTACAGGCTTGTTAAAGTTTTTAGCTAAGAAAGTCTTTTGCGTTGGTGCTGGGCTTTGTCGTACAAAATTTTGAGATGAAATGTCAGACGATTTTGTACTCTTAGGTAGTAATGGCGATTGCTTAAAACTTTGGGAACGATACTTTGACTTTGCCATTGAAGGTGGAAATAATACAAACAGCCAAGCTATAAAAATTATTCCACCCAGTGCAAACAACAAACCAATGATTAGGATTAGTATCATTTTTACGCTCCCCTTTGATCATGGCTTACCTGTGCATGTTTCTAAATTGTGATTCTTGTTGAGAATCCTGCTGAATTTGATGATGCATATCAACAACAGATTGAACCTTATCAAGTGCCTGTAACTGTTGCTCTGAAACGTTAGGCGATAAAACTCCATCAGTGAGAACAGTCTCGCCGTTTTTGGCACGAACAATTACATTATCGCCAAGGCGTTCAAAATCAAAATTTGTACTTTTAAAACTCTTAGAACCATCAGGGTTATCTTTGCCCAAGATATTCAGCATTGCTTTGACACTCTGTTCAATTGCTTGACCTTTAACATCCTCAACAGCAGCCTGTAGTTCAGTTCGAGTATTGTCAATAGCTGACTTGACACCCATAAGGCTTTGATCAACCGTGTTTTTAACACTATCTACCTGTGTACGTATCTCTTGAGTTAAGTTACCAACTTGTTGATTGAGTTCATTTCTTACACTGTCAGTCTGATATTTAACTTCATCCTTGAAGCTAGTAATTTGTTCATTAATTTGAGATTTAAGTAAAGTAATTTCCTTTCTGAGCTTCGTTACTTCAGGTGTTAGCACATCTTTAATCCGCTCAAAAACATTCTTGGCAGTTTGTTTTACCTTGTTCTCAACCGTACCCACCCAATTTTGAAGAACCGTATTTTGAACTTGTGGTAAAAACCGTTCATTTACCTGTGACAATGCTTTTTGGGTGTTTTCAATCAACTGTTGCTGCTTCTCCAAGGATTTACTCATTTCGGCAACTTGAGCAGCTAGTTGTGATAAAGATTCGGGTGAAAGCTGTTCTGATTTGATACTATCTACAAGTTTTTGTTGTTCGCTTAGTTTTTTCTGCAATACTTGCACTTGTTTTCCTAAAGCTTCTACACTGTAGATTCGCTCATTACTTACAACTTTATTTTTCTGTGATGCCGGAGCTAAACCTAATTTGTCAGTTAGTACTTCTCCATTTTTAATATGGAATACTTTTTCATTACCAATTTTAATAGAAATTGCACCTTGAGAATTTTTCGGGTCAGACAGAGCTTTTTTTAAGTTCTCTACTATCGTCGGCGTTAACAAGTTTTTAGAGGGTGATTCTCCCAACGTTCCTTGATAAACTTTCCTAGAGCTAGAGTAAATATGAATATCCTTGCTGGGATCTAATCCTTTTTCTTTAGCTTTCGCATGGATGAGTTTGAGGAGAGATTCTAAAATTTCTAGATAATCTCGCTTAATCTCTTTAGCTTCGCCATCATCAATCATTATTTTCACCTTTGAGAATTGACTGAATTAACAGTTCAGGATTAATTGCTACTTCTGGTAAAACTATTCCACCGAGTTTATTAAGAACCTGTCTACCTTCAATTTCAATGTAAGCAAATTCTCCATCAATCATCACTGTTATCGATAATGTATTTTTTTCAGCATAAGATGGGACATAATCTTTCATCACACCATTTAATACAAAAATATTGGCATCATCTGCATCGCCACTATAGACTTCAATACACTCAGGAAGATAGTTAGCATCAAAAGGCAAGTTATCCCAACTATCAGCAGTGTTTAAAATCTCGCTCGGATATTTATCTGCTAGGGCTGCTATATCAGGAGGAAGTTTAGCAATTTGTTTTCTGTCATAATCAGAGAACGGGTAAAACTTACTTGGTGACATGAATTTTATCCAGAGAACAGGGAACAGGGAACAGAATTTATCGTTGTAGCTTTTTAATAAGAGCAATAATCATCCGGCTCTCTTCTCGTAGTAAAAGGATAATTAACGGGCAACAGGGAACTCTTAATTGGGAACAGGGACTGTCTGTGACGGGGGATTTAAGCCCCCGTCAAGACTTACCACCTATAGGTGGGGGACTCAGACCCATTGGTGGGGAGAGGGAACAAACGGACGAACTGTTGCCCGTTGCCCGTTCCCTGTTCCCTGTTCCCTGTTCCCTGTTCCCTTTTTCTTGCCTAAATCAGACTTGCATATTCTGATAATTGCTCTTGATTTTCTATCAAAGGTAACAATTTTATCGCGGAGGCTCGGCGAATTTTCATTTCTTCATCTGCTGGAGTTAAGAGAGTAGAGTTTTTAGATAAGAACTTTTGAAACTCGTACCAAGCTTTCACACTGTCAGCTTCCGATTGGATTTCATGCTGAGGAATCTTAATTGATTGCAATATTGGCAAACTTATTTGACCACGAGAACGAAATCCGGGACTAATAATTACTGCTTTTCCCGATGGTAAAGTGTTAAATTGATTGACATCAAATAATTTTCGGGTACTGTTTTGGTCAGAATTAGAAATGCTTGCACCACCCTTGCCTCCTGATGAGCGAGAACGTTGCTTGTATTTAATTTCTTCTTCACCTAAAAACTTACTAAATCGTTCGGCGGCGACATCATCTTGGGGATTAAAGAATGCTTTGGTAGCACAACCACCAAATATTGCATTAGTTGTGTTTTCACCATAAGATTCAATCAGCATTGAGAGATTTTGTAAACCTAAGATAGAAATTAGTCCATCCTCGCGGTTCTGATTCAGCCAATCAACCAGTGCTGGTAAATAAAGAGTCGGTAATTCATCAATCCCCAACACCAAAGGACAAGTACGTTTGTTAGCTACATTCCGACTAACTAATAAATGCAGAATCGAGACAAGCAAAGGGGCAATTACATCACGCTTTTCTTTGTTCATCCCGAAAATCACCATCTGCCGCCCCTTCAAATCCAGTGGAATATTGGTTTTTCCACAGAACGCTGCTAATGCCGAGGGAACCATAAAACGGCTGAACAATCCGCTAGCTGTACCCACAATACTAGCTGCTGTTTCTGGCGACCCTGCAACAGATACAAACTGTGCGAAAGCCTCTCTAACCATGAAGTTTAGATTTTCTGCTTGCTCAATGCGCTTAACTAACTTTGGCAATCCTAGTATCGCTTGGCACATCATGATATCTGGATACTCTGTGCCCTTTGCCAGCATAAAGACGGCTTGGACTAACTGATCTCCAGCATTGGTGAAAAAGCTATTTCCAGAATCTTTATCACCCAATTGAAAGTTGCGATTGAGTGTAATCGCAAGCTGCCGCGCCATTTCGGAATCTTCATTACTGCGAAGAAAGTCTATAGGGTTGGCAACAGCTGATTCTGCAAAGCCTGGGGCAAGCACAGTAACCTGATAACCGCGTTCTATCGCATACCCTGCAAGTATTGGAGCTTGCCCTTTAGATGGAGAATCAGCTGATTCCTGGGAGGCGTATTTGAAATCATATAAAGCCAGAGGTAAGCCCTGATCAATTACAGAGCGAATCAGGGGATTAATCATTGAAAATGACTTTCCACTCCCTGGGCCACCACAAACTAGGATGCCTCGCTGTGCCTCTGGAAAATAAAGGGTTGTTGAATCTTCAGGGATGCAAGTTCTACGGACACCATTAATAACCTCGCTCGTTGTATTCTTGGGAGTTCCCACATACAGCGATACTCGGTTATGCAAGCGTTGCTGGATTTGTTTACACGCCAACTGACGAGCCGCTGTTTTCTCTCTTGTCCCGCCCCACCGCGCTGTCGCTAGCTTGGCAATACCTCCCCTACTATCGATGATTTTGGCGATTACGATCACCGCGCCACAAGCGAGTACCCCTAAACCTGCGGGAGAAAACAGCGCTGATTCAAGTCCTGCGGGAATAAATTGATTTGGCTTAACAATAGTCTTAGGAGTCCCTGTCATCGCCCAGTGCCCACGATAACCAAATCATTCTCACTCACGGGCAACCAGGGAACTGGCCCAATGAAGTAAGGGGTGCAAGTTTTCTGCTGAAATGGCGGTCGCGCACAGATCCTAAAGAATAAGCCAAAGTCGGCAGTCCCAAGGGATTCATTCACTCCAGTTAGCGCCACTTTGAACCCACTACCATACACTAGCCGCCCCGTGGGTTCCTTGCCCCCATTCACGGCGGCTAGAATTCCATAACCACCCGATACTTGTTGGGATGAACCTGATGCCCAACGCTTACCATACAAGCCGCCCTGACTACCAGCAAAATCCCCCATCTCTAAGTATGAGCATTCAATGCCGGGAGGACAGGCGACTGTTAAAGTGCGATCGCCTCTGACAACGCTACCAGATACAAAGTAATTGTTACCTGCCTTTGCATCGCCTTTTTCAGCCGTCCCAAGTACAACCGACGCGATACCCACAACGTCTATCCCAGAGCTAATAGGCTGAGGCATTTTATCAAAGGGCACTTGACTTAATTTAGGAATTTGATTGACTAATGCTTGCTGCCATGATTTAAACTTTCCTAGCTGAGTTTTGGTCAATCCAGGAATTGAATTAAGAGAATACTTACTTAGGTCAATCTTGTCTAGCGTCAAATCTGCGGCTTGAGAATTTGAACTGATAGCCTGAGAAATAGTGCCGCCGCCGCCGCCGTTCTTGGAGAATAGATCGGCTAATGGGGGAACTTCTGATAAGCTCAAATTGCTTAATTCAGGCATTGCTTTAACTAATGTTTTTGGCGTTTGCCATTGGATTAATCCAAAGTCTTTGAGGGTGGGTTTGGTAGTTGTGGCTGTAGTGGGCAAAGCCACCGTGCTAATGGACTTTAAGCTCAAGGCAGACATCTTAAAGGCATCATCTGCATCGCCCAGCATCACAACAGAATCTACTTTTTGCCCTGCTGTCCACGAACGCGAGGGGTCGTAGCCAAAAACTGAAATCAGGTTTTTAGGAATCGTTAAAAATCCTGGTTGCTGGATGGCTGGCAAAGTGTCCCACGTAATTTTCGACCAATCTGGGGCAGCCGTTTTGTACAAGCCTTGGGAATGCTCAATTGTTGGGGTAGTTGTCGGTGTCTGTGCGATTGAGGCAGAAAGGGGAACCAGGGAGGCGATCGCAGTCAGTAGAAAGAGTTTAGATTTCATTATTTTTTTTAAGTAATTGGTCGCTTGCATTTATCTAATTCTTTGCGAATAAACTTAACAAAATTACTCATAATTGCCCCCATTCAAGTAATTGGTTAAAAGTGGTTTTATCAACCTGAGAAAGTGAAATCGCCTCATCTCTAGTCTTGCCACGCCGTAACAATTTAATTGCATCTTGTACCTTGTTCCAGGTGGTAGATCCGGGTTTAACTTGACCTTTCCGCCCAGCTTCTGCCAGCCCAAAAGCGAGGGCATTAGCATCGTTCCTTTGAATCGCGCCGTCTAGCGTAGTCCCAGGATTGGGGCGTAAAACGGCAACAGGCTGAGGCAGAGGGACTTTTATTGTTTGTGGTGGCGGCGAGGGCTGGTGGACTACTGGCGGCGCTGATTGCGGTTTTTCAACTGTTAGAGGAAGTGGCGTTCGCGGACGGGTAATGGGCAATGGGCGATCCGAATCAGATTTAACTACCAAGCTTGTATAGGCTGGGTTGCCTGTGGCGGGAACTATCTTAAACTGATATTGCTTTTGGCTGGTAAGTAGTGTAATTTGAGTGCTACCATCGCCGCTTGTGGACACAGGAAAATCGATTGGGTCAATCTGGCGAAGAAAGATTACGGTCGCTTTACCTCCCGCGCATTCAGAATCGCCGCCTGATGACGGGCATAAACCACCATTTGAGGTAAAAGCAAAGCGACTTGGATCGCCAATCCAAACTTGCTTGATAGTTTCCCCAGTAGACATTAAATTAATAGTTAGTCCATAGCCTTTCCATACTTTTAATTCGATAGCGCTAGAGTTTGCATCATTCTCGTAAACCGTTCGAGCAGGTATCGCCGTTGCTTTTGCCGCGCTAGTTAAGATTAAAAATGCTGCAATAATAGTGGTTTTCTTTAACATTTTTCCATGTTTACCGTAACGTTATTGTGATTAGAGCGATATTGTTTGATTAACGAATATTTGCACTGGCTTACCAACATCGATTACAAATACTTCTTCTCTACCGCTTAACTGTTGAGAACGGGCGACATTTGAACTTTTGATATTATCGAGAATGCTATTAAATGCACCCTCTCCAAAAGCGGCGGATAAATCTTTTTGCTCGTTGGTAGTGGAGCTAGTAAAGAAGCCATTAGAGTTCGTACTAACTTGAGTTACAGGGCGATTCTGTACCTGGGCAGCCTTCGCAACTCCCGCGATGATCGCAGAAATGAAATTGTTACCCAGGTTGCTACCTCTGCGAGACTCTGCTTTTAAGAAACCACCATCCTTGGCCATTATCAGAACGGCATTTTCTGGGAGTTGCTTTTCTTGCGTATCGCCGTTTATATTGACCAATACTGAAACACCGCGCAGCTTGGCAAAGCTCGAACCATTGGACTCTGCTAGTTGAACAACCAGATAAGCGCCTACAGGTACCACATCGCTACCATCTGAGGCTTTTAAGGGTTTTGTTAGTTTCACCAAGTAATTCTGGTTGCCAGTGTCACCAGCGCTCCAAGCGATCGGCGTTTCTAGTCTGCCCTCTGCGGTGCTGCCAACGAGTACGCGAATAGCGTTGTAATTAATGGTAGTGTTCTGGGCGACTTGTGTAGCTCCTCCCGTACCTCCTTCAATTCCATTAGTCTTGATGAGTTTCTCGCCAAGTGACTCATCGACTGAACTCCTGAAACTGCCAGCGTTTGCAGCGAGAAGCCATTGCTGAGTGGGGTCTTGGGTGGGGGCGTTGGTTGCAGCCGTTGGGAACGCCAAAGGAGATTGTCTGATCGGCTGGGCAATTTTGGGCTGGGGCTGGGGTCGAGGCTGGGGAATAGATACTCTAGCCTGGGGGAAAGTGAAGGGCGCTGTCGGCTGACTGGCAACTGGGTAAGAACGTTGTCCGCGCTGCACTGCTTGCATCGGAGGGGTAACGGGTGCGATTGGGGCTGGGGCTAAGGTTGCGCTAGGGGTTGGGGTTGGCAAGCGATCGCGAATCTGCTTTAACTCGTAATTTTGACTAGTCAGAGCAAGCGCTGTTTTATCCTTACCTGTCTCATTTTCCGCCTCTGCTAGGGGCGTTTGCTCTTCTAGGGTTGGCTGCACTTTATTACTGGAAAACTTCAGCACATTCATTGAATTACCGATTAAAGCCCCAATGATTATTACAAAGAGAGAGCAAATCAGGGCAACAACGCCCATTTTTAAGAGTGGAGACTGTGAGACTGTTCGAGTGGTAACGATTTCCTCTGGTGCGGGGTTTTCTTCTCTTTGATCTGAATCATTAATCGAAGAGGTTTTAGCCCCGTTCATGGCGGCAAAATCTTGCGACTCTATCTCAATAGTTGCTGACGCTAAGGGTTCCTGATTTTGGATCATAGGTCTAAATCTTGGATTTTATAAATTTCCAGCCCAGCTTTCCGAACGCGAGAAGCGGTTTCTTGAACCTGGGATGCAAATCTAGGAATGGCAGCCGTATCAATCGCCCTGACGAATACAGTTTTGTTAAAAGCGATGGGCTTACCAACTAAATTGCTGCCTTGGAAAACAACAACCTGGGCTACCATATCTACTTTCCATTGCCCATCCTTAATGCGAGTCGGCTGACTGATTAGGCTGACTTTTAGAATTGATTGCGTAGACCCATTAAAGACATCGGGCGGCGTCAGATTACTTATCTCCTCAAGGAATGGTGCGCGAAAATCTTCTGATAATGCAAAGCCCCAAGCCCATACACTAGTAGTAATCTTGGCTTTTGATGTTGATACCCCCGGATCTAATTTTAATTGTTTGGTGGGGTCTGGATTGTAATCATCGCTTGACTTTGGTAGAGCATTCCAACTTAAAAGTCCGGTCATTGTCTGCCCGACAAAACGTGTAATAGCTTGGGGGGAGCGCTCCTCACTGCCTATAGGAAGAACTCTAATAGATTCGCCATCATGTAGCTCCACAAGGGTGGAAGCTTTAGTTTTAGAAAACGTTGCTATCCGAGCAAAATTAACGACTTCTATTAATAATAAAAGCATTAATAAAACCGCATTGACTATTAAGAAAATTGGGGTGAAATTTAGCTCTTTTCTCTCTAATAATTTCATCTCCTTAACCCCACCGAGAATTTAACCCCACTAGTGAAAGCTGAAAATACAGCCATTCCGCCACCAGTGCCTATAGCTACTGCAAGTAATGGCGAGAAAATCGCTTGCAAAAGTTGCAATAATAAAGGATTGCTAGAAGGTTTGGAGACTATTGCGCTGGCAATAATGCCTACTGTTATCGAGTACGAAATGAGAACCAATGTCAGTCCTAACCAGCCAGACAGCCAAGCGTAAATAGGCTTGCTTTGGAAGGGCAGCAAAGATAGAACTAGGAAGATTGGGGCGGCGAATGCAATCATTAAAAATG
The DNA here is from genome assembly GCF_034931145.1 of Nostoc sp. UHCC 0252. NCBI lineage: Bacteria > Bacillati > Cyanobacteriota > Cyanophyceae > Nostocales > Nostocaceae > Nostoc > Nostoc sp. UHCC 0252. The sequence continues at coordinate 38,579 of NZ_JAYGHE010000057.1, forward strand.
ACAGTTGGACGATGTATTGAAAAGCTGCTGATAGTCCACTGAGGATTACGTAAACAAAGCCTTGAACTGCGCTATTAATTAGTTCGCCAGTAAGGTCTAAGGGGTTCCAACTTCCGACTCCAGAACCCGCGCCAGTCTTTTCTCTAGCTTGCTGTGCAGATTTTCTGGTATCCTCTACAGCCTTATTGATGCAAAGTTGTTTTTCGCTAAACTCTTGACCCTCTTTCTTCTCCTGACTAAGTTTTTCACAATTAGCTAAAGCTATCTGTGCGGCTAAAATAAAGCTTTGGTCAGCGTTGACATTTCGGATAGCATCTCTCAAATTCACGCCATTTCTAGTAATATTTAGAATGTTTCTATTTAGTCCAGTGGATACATTTTTCAGTGCGATTGTCGTATTGGCGAGAAGGAACCCGTTGTTACTTAGCATGACAATTACTAGCAAAGGTAAAACCATCTCAGAGACAAAATCAAACCCAAAACCTTCTTCTGCATATTTCCGATACCACCCAAAGGAAGCAAAACCAATCATAACCACAGCAGCAAGAGTAGAAACAGCAACAACAGCCGTATAAATTGGGTTTGTTCCTGATGCCAGTTCAGCCCAATCATTCTCAAAGGATTTATAGATTAGGTCTGCACCATTAACCGCCCCTTCAACTATCTCCCCGGCGTTTGTAGTCCCTGTATTTTCCCCCGCTTGCTGTCCCGTAGTTTGAGCAAATAGGATAGTTAATAATGCCAGCATTATTGATTTTTCCAGAATGAATCGTTAGCGGCGGCAGATTGGATGATTTGACGGGTAGCAGCGTTAGATTCCTGATCCTTCGCCGCCGCTTGCTCATCCATGCGACTAGAAATGTCAGCAAGATTAATATTGGTAACTGCCAAAGAACGGGATTGTTTTTGAGCTTCTGAGTGAAGGGATTTTGCAATCACAGCGCTTTGTAAGTTTTGAGTCGCCATCTTTTTGAGAATGTCTTGGGTGATGACATCATCTTGAGCGGCATTAGCATTTTCGCTTGATTGGGAGGTAGCATCATTAGTGGTTTCTGCCTCCTGTGATTGGACTTTTTGTCCTTCAGCACCAAGAACTGATTGAGACTGTCCGCGTGTATATTGTTGGTTCCAATCCTTGATGGCATTATCAGCTTGAATGCGTGGATCTAGTATTAGTAAATCCCCTTCTTGTTTTTCTATGACTTTCTCAATGTTCTTACCAGCTTTTAGAGGATCGGGAATACCTAAATCTCCAACACTAGACTCAATCGCCTGATTTAATTCTGCTGACAACTTGCCCAAACTTTTAGAAAACTCTTTCTGGTAATTACTAATGTAAGCCTGTAAACTACTGTAAATTTGTTGAAATTGAGTCAGAAAAGATTGGTTTTGATTTGTTTGGGCGTTAGCTGGGAGACTAGAAAAGGATATCAAAACCACTGTGCTTGAGATTACGATCAATCGTTTGGGATCTTTCATACAAATTATCCATGTCTACTACAAAAGGTTTTTTGGTACAGTAGGATTCGACAGTCGCTTGTTTTTTTGATTTATCGAAGGACACGACTGAAACCATTAATGTTTTTGGCAATGTTTCCTTATTTAACAAGCTCGTAAAAAAGGGGTCGTCAAAGGGCTTTGCATTAGGCGGAAGGGTGGAAGACTGCGATCTCAAAATCATCACGTAATCTCCAGGATCAGCCGATTCCGAATTAATCCCAGGTTGTTCTAACCCCGGAAGGATCTTATTTTGATACTTCACTGCTTTTAAACTAGGACTGAATCTAACGGCATCTTCACCCAATTCTATGTACACCCCGCAGTCATTCTTTGCGTTTCTCATACGTTTTTCATATTGAGCTTGATTGTATTGCCAAACCTGAAAGCTTCCTATTGACGCAACACCCGTGAGGATTGCCAGCAATAACTTATTTTGAATGGCTAATGATAGTACCTTCATAACGGTTTTCCCTGTTTGATGCAGTCAACATAATACTTAGAAAATTCTGCCACCCAGGTGAACTTGTTGCTGTGAATTTTCTTGAACTTATCTCGCGTGGCTTGTTCTTCTCTGCTATTAGCGACCAACGCCAGCAGGGGATATGAGGGATAATAGCGACAGCGCACATACTTGTTGTTGTAGTCGAGCAACCACAACGTATATAGCTGCTGAATATTGGGGACAAAGCTTTCGTTTTTATCGATAATTTCTCTAGGGATGCCCAGCAACTCAGAGAAGCTATTAGCCGCGCCTGGGACAATGCGCCCAATCAACCGCAATGGCATATTTTGTAATATTTGTTCTCCTGCTGAGGATTTGGCGATAGAGATAACGTCCTGCGCCGCCAGAAACACCCGACAGCCTTGCTTTCGAGCCGTAGCGCATTTCCGACCCGCAAGCCGCGACAATGCGGAAAATCCCAGCAATACGCTAGCCTCATCCATAAAGAACACGCTGTTGGGCGAGGAGAGGGATTGACGGGACGCGGCGATGTACGCAGACATTCCAAATACCTCTGCATCCTTGCCTGATTGCAGATTAGTCAGTGCAAAGGTAATCAACTGGCTATCAGCCTGGAAGGTTGAAGGCTTGCAGATAGCGCTACCAATGCTACTAGCTTGCCAGTACTGAAGCCGCAAGCGGATGTAATTTAACGCTTTTTCTACATTGTCGTCCTGATAGCCTAAATAAATGTACGCAAGCGAGAAGAATTTCTCCATATCTGCCAATGTCGGGGTATCCGCCCACTCTGGGGTATTTATCCCTGCTTTTCGCGCTAATTCAAATCGCTCCTTGATGTCGGCATCTTCGTAAAAGGCTTTTGTACCTAAAGGGATTACAGATTCTATAGTTTGTGATAACAACCCATCAAACTTTTGCGTTCCTAAAACTAATTGAAGTACGATTAAATTAATATCATTTCGATGGGCTTTTGTCCTTTCCTCCCATTGCGACTCAGGAATCTTTGATAGGTCTAGCGGTTGTACAAGATTGTTTGATTCCTTTGAGATATCAAAGTAAAATCCATTAAAGTAGGGCGTGAAGTCTCCAAAGGTTCCTGAACCATCATCATTTGGCAAGTCAATCATTAATACTGACATTCCCAACGCCAAGCATTGATAAATAATAGAGGCAATTATTACCGATTTCCCACTCCCGGTAGTGCCAATTACCATCATATTTTTCGGCTTTGATAGGTCAATATGAACTGATGATTGCCCCTCATCAGCTACTAATTCAAAGCCTTGTTTGTCACCGTTAGCTGTCTGGACTACTGGAGTTAAACCAATCACTTCACTAGCAAAGAAAGTAGCTCGGCGGTTGAAAGGAAATGTTAACTGGGGTCTTTGTCTCAACAGCAAAGTGTCGAGCCAGATTGACCATGTATACTGCATTTCTCTAATCAACTCCGCAGGTTGATTGATATAGCCGGAAATTAACCGACAAGCGTCATCAATTTCTTCTGGAGAGTTGCGATAGACTAAAATAGTAACTGCTACATTTTCCGGGATATCTCCTGTATAAAGTTGTTTCTGAGCATCGACTGACCGCTCCGTATTAATTTGCGCTCCTACGTCAATAGTCTTTTTTCTAGCGCTAGCGGAGGCATTTATTGACCGCCTCGTAATCAATTGTTGGGTAAGCCTAATCATTTTTTGATCGGCTGGGCTAATCTCTGTTATTATCTCGACATCATAAATAACCTCGCGTGAGAATACGTCCCATAAAAAGCGTACTTGCTGATAGGTTGAAGCAAATACCTCTGGTTTTTGGGCAAGCGTCATTACGCCGATATACTTCTTTTTGTCAGTACTCTGGTGGGGCAAACATACCCAGCGCCTATCAGCGTGAGGTATGCCGTTATTCAGAAGTACGGATGTAGCGTGCAATTGATCGTTATACCGCGATGGGTTGGGCGCGGCTTCGTTAATCTCCTCTCTTAATTTACCTGTATCATAAACCAAGGTATGGGGCACTTTTACAGCCTTCGCACCCATTCTATCAACTAGGTCGTCCCACAATTGCTTGTCTGATTTTGGCGAGGGGAACAAGCCCATTTCAGATAGTATTTGTTGATGCCGCAAAGAGACTATTATCGCTTTTTCAAGAACTTGAATTAAGTTTTGAAGAGTCAGTTCGGTTGCTCCTGTTGGGGTGAATTTGCGCTGTAAAAAGTTTGCCAGTTTAACTATCGCTCTATCTACCGCGTCACCACCTTCGGTACCTCCTGGGCGGACAGTGAAAGTCGTGTAAATACTGAGCTTGATATCCTTGCGCTGATGGTTACGTGTGAGTTCCTGCATTCGGGCAACTTGCCCCCAATCAAGAAACTCACTCTCAGCAGATACAGGGCTATCTAGTCTCTGGCGATAGCTTTCAATCACTTTGTCTTCGTCGCAAAATGAAGACCAACGAAAGGTGAATTTCTCGCCCTCGGAGAACTCTTTACAGCCGTTCTCAAAAGCCTTGGCAATTCCCTCTAGTCTCTCTGATGAATTAAACAGTGGGTGAAAGCCAGTGCATTCATATCCGAATACTAATTGCAGCGTGTTGTTAGTGTCGCTTACTTGTTTTTTGCTCAACAAGTAAGCTCCGATTTGATAGTTCTCCTTTTTTAGTTTTACTAATGTTGCTAAGTCTAAAAAGTCTTCAAAGGGTACTATTTTTTGATTACGAATACTGCTTTTTACCATAGTTTAGGCATCCCCTTGTTACCCACCCTTTTTTTGTTTTGGGGCGAAGTATATCTGATATAGCCGCGAGTAAAAGTGGGGACGCTGGGAAAGATTCTTGACCAGAACAAGTAAGGACGTTTGCCAGATAAAACTATCACCGTGGCACTCAACCAAACCCCAGCCAGCAGTCCCCAAATTATTCCCGCCCCAAACATAATCGCTATGATGAAGCCCACGCCAAACATAAATAAGGCGACTGCAAACTGAAAGCCAGTAAAAGTGCCTATTGTTGCATTTTGACCCAGTGACTGATTCACCCGTTTCATCGGCGATTTATTAGACTCGCTCATCACTAGCAAGCGGCTGTAACGCCGTTAAATAAGATACTTTGAGCAATCCAAAGCACCAGGATTATGAAAAACACGCCTACGGGCTGTTGAACCATCTGCGTTACTTCCTGCCCTTCACCAATGCCGTTGGCAACCTTAAGCCCAGAAGCCACAAAGTATACAAACAAAAGCACTGTGATGGTTGCATTTATAACTGCCGGAAGTGCTTGAATCGCAGCCGCGCCGCCAGCCGCACCACCACCAATACCGCCAGCGCCGCCGAACATACAAGTCATTGCCACCTGGGCCGAATCGAACAAGCCCCACCCATAAGAGGGCATTGACTGCATGACAATGATTGTCGCCGTACCGGCAGCGTTTATGTGATGCTGATACTTGCGCCCAATCGCCGCGCTAGCCTTAGCCAGAACTTGAGTTTGTGTTCTTCGCACAGAATTGTTGGATGCCAAGGCAATTACTCCTTTTTTCATTGTTCTAGGAAAAATCTAAAAATCACCTTATTACCGAAGTTGGAAGCAACAAAAAATCTACTTCCAACTTCCCACTTCTGACTTGTTTAATGCTCGTTGTTGAAATTCAATTTCTATGTCAGCTAAAGTATGTTCCCTAGCTAGTGAGCGAATTTCCTGAAGTACTGTAATGTGACACTCGTATAGCTTTGCATAGCCATCTAGACCACCTGTTTTTTTGTTGGTGAATTTCTGGAACTCTGGCAAGTACTTCCGAGCTATGTTCAAATATGCTTGTAGTTGTCTTGCAGAAACCTTTGGCTTTAACATCGCCGCAACTTCTGGTCTTGTTAGTTCTTCATTTTGCCAGGTAAACCTCCCTATCCCCATGACTCTGAGAACTTCTTGGAACTTCTAACTATACATAAAATACCCGCCTTTTTTGTGGCGGGGAAGGGGACATTTTACCCAGTTAGGAAACATTTATAGGTAAAAAGCAACTATTTTTTTTCCTTCGCGTTCCCACTTCTCATTCAAAAGCCAGCAAGTTATATGAACAACCTTCATTGGATTTCGATGCTTTTTTCCACACCTGAACCAGCTTCGGACGGTATCGTAACTTTCGTATCCTAATACGAACGCCATCTCTTGATAAGTTAATTTCCACTTCTTCTTAAACTCTATTGGGTGCATAGTATTTATTTGATACTTGCATAAGGAACTTATTTAATATTTATAACATAATTAATTAGTCAAATCTTTATAATTTTGTGTCAAAGGATAAATAATCTTATTATATTTATTTATCTTAATATCTTGATAAAATATATTAGCTATTATCGGATTTATCCAATTTATCTATAATAGAGATATTCTTTTTTAACCAATCAACTTTATGTCCAACACAGATACTAATTTTCATCAACTCTTTCAACCCAAAAGTCAAGTTAATGAAGATAACGAAAATCCCACGCTATTATTCAATCGCCTAACTCCTACTGATGACCAAATCAAAAACTGGCTACAGTCACCACAAATCAAACAGTGGCTTACAAAGCTACTAATGGGCATACCGAATAATCTCAAGACAGAAGCGATAAATACCATAATCAAGAATGTTATACAAAACCCAGACAAAGACTCTCAAGTACAGTTCGGTAGTTCAACTATTGGAGTTGATGTTTTGCGGTGGCAGCTTTGGGCATCCTATAAATTACCTTACGCCAGTGGAATCAAAACTCCTGATTGCCCCTACACTTTAAAGAAACATTTGGATACTCCCGACTAACTTCCCAGATCACATAATCCCGAAGTTTCATTAAATTCCCACACAATACCCGATCTATTCTTACCAAAACTACCATGCTTAACTGCGAACTGAGAATTGCTTCCACTATCTCACAAACAGCAATGACAAATAAATAGATAAAAGTACGATTTTAATCCGTACTTCCGTCTCTTGATTTTTAATCAATCATCGTTATATTTTGTCGGGTTAAGTTTTTGCAATGCAACAGGCGATCGCACATCTTAAGGGCAGGTACGCCATCGCTTGACTGCCATTAACTTAGTAGATGACTAAATCTTGTATTGAAGCCAAATTTGATGACGTTAACAGAAACATTTCTTTACATCCCTTTTAGGGGTTAAGCAAAAATAAATTGAACAAACCTTTTTTGGGGTATCTGTCTTGGCAACACTATAAATCGTGGGGTATCGAAGGTTTGTTCAATTTATTCCAGCGAGGATGCTTAGGCGATCGCCCATCGCCCATGAACAGCTTTCATTGCACAAGGAGATTCTTTAGAGTTCGTAAGCCAATTGGATTTTCGATTTGAGACGATGAGTTAGCTTTAGAGCTACCCTTGTAGAAGAACAGAATCTCTCAACTACTCTTTGACTCATGATCAGGCTCCTTCAAGTCGAAAAATTTCCGATTCTGATGTTGCCGGAAATCGAGGCGTATTTAGAAAGTGGACTATTTCGTGGAATCGGCAAGAAAACTGCTCAAACCTTGGTCAACTGTTTTGGAACTGAGACTTTATCGATATTAGATAACAACCCCGAAAAACTTTACACTGTTCCCGGACTAACTCAATATCGTATTGATGGTATTACCAAAGCTTGGTCAGAGAGTAAAAAGAATCCGAACTTGGGAGTGATTACCCAACTTTTGGCTGTGGGAACTTCATTGAAGTTAGCTTTGAAAATTTGTGACTATTACGGACACAAAACTGCAAATGTACTTCAGAACAACCCTTACAGATTAATTGATGACATTGACGGCATCGGTTTTAAGACTGCTGATGAATTAGCCATATCTCTTGGTATCCCGCTATACAGCGATACTCGTTATATCTCAGCTTTAATCCATGTTTTAAAATCCGGCTTACGTGAAGGGAATTGTTTTTTACCGTCTGAGCAATTAGTAAGTATTGCAACTTCCCTGCTTTCTTCACCACAGCATACGCCCGATGTTCAATTTTTAAATACAATTATTCAACAGTTACTCGAAAAGGGGACTTTAGTTTCGGGTGATGTTGGTAATAGTGTTTATCTCAAAGCTGCTTATCGGGCTGAACTTTCTGTGACTTTGAAGATTCTTGCTCTCCTTGAACAACCAACTCACCCCACTGAACATTTAGAACACTGGTTAGCCGAATTCCAAACTACTGACTATCGCCAACTTTCACTTTTAAGTGATGAACAAATCAGCGCCTTGATGATGGCAGCTAAACATCCAATTAGCATTATTACTGGTGGCCCTGGTCGAGGGAAAACTTATGTACTGAAAACCATTATTGAATGGTTTATGCATACTGATAAAGCGATTGCACTTGCCGCTCCAACAGGGAAAGCTGCTAACCGGATGAAAGATGCTACAGGCATTGAAGCAACTACTATTCACCGTTTATTGCAATGGCAGGGGCATCAACAGGTTTTTCTTTATAACGAGGATAATCTTCTAAATCTTGATTGTCTAATCATTGATGAATTTTCAATGGTTGACATATTTCTGTTCAATTCGCTGCTCAAAGCCTTGGACAAAAAAACCAGAATTGTACTGGTAGGGGACTTTGATCAATTACCCAGTATTGGCGCGGGAATGGTCTTGCGGGATTTAATTGTTTCTGAACTCGTGCCAACAACTTTCTTACAGACGATTTATCGTCAACGGCACGAAAGCCCGATTATCTATGCCGCTAATGATGTCAATTCTGGCATAGTACCCACACTGCACAATTTTAATCAGGTTTCTGATTGGATGGATGTCGGTGACTGTGCAATGATTCAAAAAGATTCGCCCCAAGCGACCTCCCAAGCCATCGTTGAGTTGGTTAAAGCTATTGGCCAGTCAGGTGTTGATTTAAATCAACAACTAATAATCTTAGCGCCTCAAAAACAAGGAGACTGTGGAGTTCACAATCTCAATCAGCTTCTTGCCCCTATCTTTAACCCAAAACAAGAAAATCAACCACAAATTGTCTCTGGGTCAGTTATCTACCGAGTCGGCGATCGCGTAATCCAACTGAAAAACCGTTATGAAACTGTCCCGCCTGTGATGAATGGCGAGATCGGTCAGGTTATTGCTGTGGAGCCGGAAAAATTTTTGGTTACGATTTCTTGGGAGGGCGGTGCAGTTGTTAATTATTATCCTGGAGACTTCGAGCAAATTATGCACTCGTTTTGTATAACTTGTCACAAGAGTCAAGGTAGCCAATTTCCTTATGTGATTTTCCCATTGGTCAGGGCTAATTACCGGATGTTAACCCGTCAGCTGCTCTACACGACTATGACTCGCGCAATGGGTACATTCATCGCAGTTGGACAGCATGAAGCATTGAAAACTGCTGTCGCTACTGATAAACCCGCCCAGCGTTTTACTGGACTAACCAATCTCCTCATTTCACCTGTTGAGCAACTTAGTGAAATCTGGCAGAGTTTGAGCAACACCAGAAAAACCACTTGTGCGGCAACATCTGCGTCTACTGTTACTGTCGCTTCTAGGCTACAACAACGCCAACTGACTGCAACACAAGGACAGATGACTACTATTGGTAGTCTTGCACTACAAATGTATGAGTCTAAATATGGTTATCGTCCGTCAAAACAGCCCGAACTTGTCGGCAAGTTTCGCTTTAATACTTATCACTATGAAACTACCGCAATTGAGTTAATTGATTCAGCAATTGACGCAGTTCTGCTCCAATAATAAAACCCATGCCCAAAATGAGAACAACGGTCGCATCCAACCAGACTACTCTTGAAGTACACTTTTAACATTTATGGCTATTCCAGCAGCACAGTTAAAGATCGGGCAATCGGTGAAGTATCTGATCGGTACTCGAAGCGGCATGAGTGCAGCAATAACTGATATCAGCAAATCATCTCTTAGTCTCAAAAATACTCATATTGTTACTTTGACTTTCGATGACGATTCATTGCCAAATCACTTAAAAACACAACAACTAACTGTTTATGACGAATTGCTTGAAGGTTGTGAAATAATTACATTTTAAAAAATTAAAATATCGTTGGTTGCTCGGCATCGCAATTTGCCGACCAATGGTCGGCAAAAACTTAATTATGATTCTCAAAAACTAATCCTTTATATGAGCCAAGATCAAGGGTGTTAAAAAGAGCGGGAATTTGCAGACCACCATACCAAACGATGTCTGTGCCTTCCCTTATGCCCTCTGTATAAATGCGTCTTTGTAATATAAAGTACTTTTATTTACGCAATTCTAATTACTGTAGGCATCGCTATGCAGTATAATTTTCTGTATTATACTCATCTAGGTAAATAGGCTAAATAAACCTCCCATCAACTTATTTTTTTACCTAGATAAGTATCATGATACAGCACAGGAATTTCATTCCATGTTAAAGTTGTATTTTTAACTGTGTAATTTACGACATCATAGACTAACTCGCAATCACCTAAACTCGTAAATAGAATTCATTAAAGTAAAATGGCACATCAAATTGGGATAATCTCTTTTAGTCGTAAATATTTTTACCCCTGACCAAGATGCCAGCGCCTTTAAAAGTTGACCTGTCACCAATAGAAGATCAAGCCCTACTAGCACTCACTCAAGCAAAAGGTATACCACCAAGAACTCAAAGTCGTGCCACTGTACTACGCTTATCAGCCGCTGGATGGACAGTGCTAAAGATCGCACAATACTTAAAATGGCATCCACAGACTGTACGCGACACAATTCATCGCTGGTACTGGGGCAAACTCGATAGTTTGTGGGATTGTTCGCGTCCGGGTCGCCGTCGCCGATGGCATAACCCAAATATCAAGTCTCTGCTTCAATTCAAAATATCTTTATTTAGCTATCAACTTATTTTTATTTTATTTTCTTACATCTCTTACATCTATTTAATGCTATTTCTCCACAGTCATGGCGTTTCTAATACTTATGCAGTCAAAATTTACAGGCAGTACAAGGATGAAGCACTCGCTACTCTCACCAGCAATCCCTACCAGTTAGCTGCTGACATCTACGGTATTGGTTTTCTGAGAACTGATAAAATTGCCTTTAATTTAGGAGTTGCAGCTGATAGTCAGTTCCGTTACCGTGCTGGTTTAATTCATGTTTTGAACGAAGCTGCTGCCGATGGGCATTGCTATTTACCCCAGCCAAAACTCATTGAGAATGTTATCAAACTGCTAACTACAGCAGATCACACACCCGAAGAAAATGCCCTCGCTGATATTATCAAAGACATGGCACTCAAGGATGACTTAATCCGCGAGAAAAGCTCAGACCAAACCCTGCTATGTTATCTACCAACCTACTTTCACACCGAACAGAACCTTGCTCAATTAATACAATCTAGATTTTGCCAACCAGTTGCACAAGATATGCCTCGTGTTCGCGCCTGGATTGAGCGCTTCACCAAGAGTCATAAAATCAAACTTTCACCACAGCAACGGCTAGCGGTAGAAATGGCTGCATATTCAAGGGTAATGATTCTTACTGGTGGCCCCGGTTGCGGTAAAACTTTCACCACCCACACCATAGTCTCTCTGTGGAAAGCAATGGGCAAATCTATCGCCTTAGCTGCGCCAACTGGACGCGCTGCTCAACGCCTGAGTCAAATCACACAACTCGAAGCCAAGACCATACACTGCTTGTTGGAATTTGACCCAAAGACAATGGGCTTCTTACGCGATAATCAAAACCCTTTACCCCATACCGCAATTGTCGCGCTAGAAGCTAGTATGCTCGATTTGTTTCTGGCATCTTCTTTGCTAAAGGCGATACAATACGGTTCCCAACTACTGCTAGTGGGTGACATTGACCAGTTACCCTCTGTCGGGCCCGGTCAAATCCTTGCTGACTTGATTAATTCTGGTCACGTTCCGGTGGTGCGGTTGACCAAGGTATTTAGGCAAGCCCAACAGAGCGCAATTATCACCGCTGCTCACCAAATTAACCGAAGCCAGTTTCCCACAATTGAACCGATTTCCGATAATCCCGTGTCTGAATGTCTGTGGCACGGCGGCGGTCATCACCCCAAACATGGTGTTAAAGCAATATCCGAAATCATTACAGACTTGATTCCCCGCCTGGGTTACAATCGAGCTACTGATGTGCAAGTGCTTTCCCCCATGTCGCGGGGTTTGCTTGGGACTCGTAACCTCAATACCGTATTACAGCAGTTGATTAATCCGCCCAGTCCCGACAAAGTAGAGATTACCACGGGCGGGAATTTATTACGAGAAGGCGATCGGATCATTCAACTGACTAATGATTATAATCACGATATTTTTAATGGCGACTTCGGAATTATCAAGGCCATTGATCCTGAAGAGATGGAAGTTACTGTACAGTATGGTAAGCATACTGTCGTTAGAACCAGAGCAGACTTAAATCAAATTGCCCTCGCCTGGAGCTTCACCATTCATCAAAGCCAGGGTTCAGAATATCCGGTAGTAATTCTGCCAATTTATACGCAGCCTTATATGATGTTGTCTCGTAAACAGTTGTACACAGCATTAACTTGTGCCAAGCAGTTAGCGATTGTCGTTGGTTCCAAGAAAGCGATATCCAAGGCTTTGCGTTCTAGTGACGGCCAACTGCGATATACGCGATTACAGCAGCGGTTGGAAAGCGCTTTTTTGCAACCGACGATTGCAATTTAGAAATGTTCAACTTGACAATTTCACCCCGCTTGCGGTTGTTGCTCTCAATCAAGAGTGAGAAATCTGGTAGCTAGCCCGCATTTCTCACTCTTCTCAAGGCGTTTGATGGAGCAGAAGAGAAGTAATGA
>NZ_JAYGHE010000058.1:0-51253 GCF_034931145.1 Nostoc sp. UHCC 0252
GTTTATAAAACGGGGGATTCTGAGGTCAAACAGCAATTGCAGGCATGGCCCGACTTACATCACCTAACTCGACAGTCGATGCCCCAACTGCTTGAATGTTCCGCGCTGCATTGTCATCACGCCCATTCACGGACTGACATGATGGACAGCGCCACTCTCTAACCGATAAGTCCAAACTTTCTAAGATATGACCACAAGAGAAGCAAGTCTTGCTAGATGGATACCACTGGTCAATATAGATCACTTGTTTACCCTTCTTTTTTGCCACCCATTCCAAGATATCCAAGAAGTCTCTAAGTGCTAAATCACTAACTTTTCTTCCCCATAAACGCTTCATGCCTTTAAGGTTGAGCGTTTCAAAGCACAGCACGTCAAATCTACTAGTCAACTCGTGCGCTAGCTTCCAAAACCAATCAGTTCTGCGGTTGGCTATGTCTTCATGTGCGCGTACTAAATTTTTCCTCGCTCGTTCCCTGTTTGAGGAACCTTTTAATTTCTTAGAGTGATGTCGATTTGCTCTTTTGATTGCATTGAGTGATTGTTTGAAAAATTGGGGAGACTCAATCTTAATACCATCTGAGCAGGTCAGGAATGTCTTTAAACCAAAGTCAAATCCCGCTATCTTACCAGTCGTGAATTTGATTTCTGGTTCATTGCTACTCTCAACGACAATGACCATAAACAATTCACCCAATGGCGTGCGCTTAATGGTCAAAGTTTTGATTTTTCCGCCAGTTGCTCTACTTGGGGAAACCCCAAGACCGCACTGGCTCTCAATCTCTCTAGAGTTCCAGTATTGATAAATATGACTCCCAATTTTGACCCGATTACTACCTAAGAATTTATAACCAGCTTGTTTGAGAGTGAATGATTTGTATTTCTTGACTTTCTTGAAGTTTGGTGGTCTTACTCCCTTTTTGTGGTGCTTAAAAAACAGTTGATAAGCTTTGCCAATGCGTTGACAGATATCTTGCACTGCTTGAGATCCAACCGACTGCCAAAACTCTCTACGCTTACGTAGCTTGGCGATATGAGCTTGAAGCTTGGCACAGTTCAGGTGTTTGCCCCAACGACGGTAATACCGCTTGTGTAGAGCAATGCAATGATTATAAATAACTCCAGCAGCGTTGATTGACCGCTTGAGGTATTTATTGCGCTTGTGACTGTATAGCTTAAACTTCAAGGTTTTCATGTCACCATAATACCATTTATTATGTAGATAATCAATATTCATCTACATGAAAACTGTATACAACCATTACAACCATGCAATTGGGCTAGCAACCGTTCACCTAGTCTGGATACCATGCCGTCGTAGGAGAATTTTCGCCAACAATGAGCCTCTTAAACTCCGATGTATTCAAATATTTCAATCTGTTGCTAATGACAATAGATGGTTTATCAAAGCATTGGAAATTGCACCAGATCATGTCCATTTATTGGTTGAATATGATCCGCATCACTCAATATCTCAAGTAGTGAAGGCGTTTAAAGGTCGATCATCAAGATATTTACGGCAAGAATTCCCTGAATTAATGAAGCTTCCTAGTCTGTGGACACATTCATATATGTTTGACACCACGGGGAAAGTTAGTACTCAGAAAGTTTTAGAGTATATAAATGATCCACATCACGGCTGAATGAATTCAGCCTGTTCGCTTATATCCGCCGCCTAAGGGCAGGCGGCTTTACGCATCACGGCTCGTAAAATACCCACTTGTTTATTGGCGATAAAGTATACCAATAACCAAAGTAAAAATTATCGGTATTAAGATTGGAATAGCAACAACCAGTCCCCATTTACCAAACTTAATTTCCTCACCTTCAGATTTTAGAAACGCAATCCAACCTACAACTCCCATCAAAACCCAAATAAACCCAAAGCAAAGAAATATAACAAATACTGAATCTTCCATTTTTATTTAAATTATCGAAACAATCGGGTGTGAAACCAATTCGCAATTCGCAATAGAGCCTCCGGCACGCTACGCGAACGCAATTCGCAATTAAACTAAGCCACCCACTAGGGGTGGGGTTTCAACCTACCTTACGGTACAAGGATTATTTCGCCCCTTGTGGGCGAGGTTTTTACCTTTTCTATTGATAAATCAATATGGTTACAAACAAAGCCTGCATTGGCAGGCTTTACCCATAATCATCTTTAGGACTTATACCAAATTAATAGTTAGAACGGGAGCCAGGGGAGCCTACCGCATTAGGGTCATGATAAGCTACATTATCATCGGCTTTGCGGCTCTTGCGACCAAATAAACCAAATAAACCGAGCAAGCCTAGTAAACCCCAATCACCATCTCCATAATTTCCGTCAGTAACAGTATTGTCTGTAGTAGTATTTGTAACAATACCGTCAGAGGTGCTTGTTGTCTGAGCAGAAGCGGGCAAAACTGTCGGCAAGGTAGCCAAGCTTAAAGCTAGAACAGTACTTCCTAAAATTTTAGAAGCATTAAAACGTTTCACGATCACATTCCTCAATTGAATTGCTGCAAGTAATAGTTAAAGCTTATTAAGTTATGACAGCGCCAGCATCAATCTTTAGCTGCAAATATAAATCCGCTTAAAGTTGCATTGTGGATAGAGCAAATAAGCATTTTGGTATAGATTGTATTAACGTGCAGGGCAACTTCTGGAATACTAAAGTCAGCGATCGCACAAAAAAGTTTGATTCTAGAACGTGTACTTAATAAATATGGGATGATTTGGTAAAATTCCCAAATGCATTTATACATTAAACTTTCATCCCGTAAGAGTACTCCAAGTAAAAAAATGCTCAATTGTCATTGCGAGCGAAGCGTTCGCAATGACGAGTTTTGGATCATTTATTTTTTGGAACACTCTAAATATACCTATAGGACTTACGCACACTCTACGAATTCTTGGCGTTCTTGGCGTCTTGGCGGTTCGATAAATTAAGCTTTTCGGCAATTTTTGCGTAAGTCCTGACCTATTCAAAATTGATAATTTAACACTTTTAATAAAATTTGTATTTCGTTTTCTAGTAAGCTGCTACACTTTTCATTGAATCGTCTGCCAAATCTTGAGAATGTTTTCACCACTGCCACCACCGGCAATAGTTTTTCCATCAGGGCTAATGGCGATCGCATAAATATATCCAGAACCCGTCTCTAAAGTGCGAATTTCCCTTCCTGTTGAAGGATTCCACAGTTTAATAGTCTTGTCACTACTACCACTAACAACAGTCAGGTCATTTTGACTTCTACCGGGCACAAAGGCAACAGAATTAACCTTATCATTATGTCCCCTTAAGGTGCGGATTTCCTTTCCTGTTTTCAAATTCCACAATTTAATTATTTTGTCCCTACTACCACTAGCAAGGGTGACACCATCGGGAGCAAAAGCAACTGAAAGAATCGAGTTTTCATTTCCTTGTAAAGTGCGAATTTCCTTTCCTGTGTCTAAATTCCACAATTTAATTGTCTTATCCCAGCTACCACTAGCCAGAGTTTTGCCATCAGGACTAAAAGCTACAGATGGAACACCACTAGTATGTCCCTCTAAAGTGCGGATTAACTTTCCTGTCTCCAGATTCCATAGTTTGATTTTCATATCTTTACTAGCAGTACCACTAGCAAGAGTTTTGCCATCAGAACTAAAAGCTAAAGAAGTAACTCCGTCAGCATTTCCCTCTAAGGTGCGGATTAACTTTCCTGTCTCCAGATTCCACAGTTTGATTGTTTTGTCTGCACTCCCACTGGCAAGAGTTTTGCTATCAGAACTAAAGGCTATAGCCCAAATCCAATTGGAATGTCCTTCTAAAGTGTGGATTTCCTCTTTACTGGCTAGATTCCATAGCTTGATTGTCTTATCATCACTGGCGCTACCAAGAATTGTGCCATCAGGACTGAAAGCTACGGAATTTACATCACTGGAATGCCCCTTCAGAGGTTTGGGCTGAAAATAATTTTCTGAAGGTTTTTTTGGGGGCTGAATCGGCTGAGAAATAGGTTGAGAATATTCGTTCCTTGGAGTCTGGAAATACCAAACTCCCGCCAATCCCAACGTCAAAATGCTAGAAACTAACAGCAGTTGACTTTTTAACGTATTATTTTGTTTTGGTGAAACCAGCCCCTTATTTGCTGGGGCAGATGAGAATGTTGGTGTAAGTATAGTTACGGGCAATGGTGACAATGGTGGTAGCCCTGGTGTCAAGTCAGCGATGACTTCATCAGCCGATTGATAACGCTTTTGGATATCTAGTTGCAACAGCTTATCAAAAATTTCACCCAACTCTATAGACACAGAAATCTCATCCCTACCTGAACTGACTAAATGTTGTCGCCAAGATGCAACCCAACCATAGCCTTGCTGTATCCACAGTTGAGATGGGCGAACCCCAGTCAGTAGATGAAAAGAAGTCGCCCCCAAACTGAATAAATCACTACCTGGGTAAGCTTTGCCATCCTGCATCTGTTCCAATGCAGTGTAACCATGTGAGCCAATAACAGTGCCCATTTTAGTCTGCACTGTTGCCGTCAGTTGCTTAGAAGCTCCAAAATCAATTAGCACTAATCGCCCGTCATTTTGACGGCGAATAATATTTTGTGGTTTGATATCCCGATGGATCACTCCCCGCACATGGATAAACTTTAGTATGGGCAGTAAATCTAGCAAAAGTTCCCGAATCTCTGTTTCGTTATAGTTTCCCCGCTTCTCCCATTCTTTAAGCAAGTTTTGTCCATTGATAAATTGCTGCACCAAAAACAGATAGCCATTTTGCTCAAAATAAGCCAATAAGGTTGGAATTTGCGGATGTTCGGCGAGTTCTTGCAACCGACTCGCTTCTTGTTTAAATAGTTCAGTGGCCTTTGTTAGTGGCCCAGTTCCCTGAAGTTTCGGTGCGAACTGCTTAACAACACAGCATTCATTCAGCTTATGTACATCTTCTGCCAAATAGGTTCTACCAAATCCGCCCTCATCTGACAACACTTGAGTGGGACGATAGCGACCTCCTAGCAGAGGTATCAGTTCTGCTCTACAACTGTGGCAATAGTTGTTCTTGTCAGGATTTAAGGGTTTTTGGCAATCGGGATTCACACAACAGAGCATACTGGGAATCCATTTCAAGGAGTATATATTCATCTTAAGTCATGCAGTATAATCTCTGTTGTTAGTCAATATCACTGAGATCCTATACAAATCCCCAGTTTCCTTATCTCGTCAGGTATTGAACAATTTAAACAACTGAAAAAAAGTTGTGCTTGAGCGATGCCTTTTAAATAATTGATTGGCTTCAGGAGGCAGGAGGCAGGAAGAAAGCACGCCTAAAAGTGCTTTCTTTAGGTGACAAGGCTTTGTATCTTGTAACACTTTCTGCTGGATATAATTCCTCATTTCAAACTGGGCAATGACCCAGAACGAAAGTTTTGATTAATACTTTTTTCTCTAGCAATCCTCTCGATTTAGTAGTCTGGCAGCATCTAGCTCAGTTTGGCAAAAATATATTGGCAAAAATCCGAAAAGCAATAATTTCAACTTGTAGCTAGGTATATACTTACAAAATTGATATTAACTCTAGTAGAGCTTGGCAAAAATCTAGCTAAAATCCCAAACAAGACTCCGGGCAAAGCCCCTCGTTGAAATTATGTAAATTTTTGCCTCAGTGTATTAGTAGCTTGAATTAAACTATAAATTTATTGAATCAAATTTTGTCTATCTATATAAATACCCAATCATCAGCAAAACTAGGAGCAGAATTATGCTATTAGAAGCCAAAAACTATCGTCGCAAATTAAGCCATATTCTAATTTGTTCTTTGAGTAGTACTTTGTTAATTACAAGTAATTTGCTACCTATAAGTGCTTTGGGAAAACCTCAAAATTCTCAAGGCTTCATAATTGCTAAATCACCAGATGAGAGACAACCAGAAGCTGTTAAAAAAGCAATTGAGCAAATTCCTGCTCCTACTCAAGCCTCAATAGCTCCAAGAAAAAAAATATCTGTTGAGTCGCCAATACAAAATCGTCGTATCTCTTCTAATACAGAAACTTCGCAGCGAACCTCTAGTGCTTCAAATGATAATACTTCTAGAGCGTCTAGACGTAGGACTGCTAACTCAAATTCTAATCGTTCTAATAATAGTAGTTCTGTATCTAATTCGTCTAGAAGTAGAGTTTCCAATTCAAATACAAATCGCTCTAATGGTGGCTCCGGCAGAGTTCGCAACTCAAGGTCTAGTGTAGCTAGAAGTCAAAACCGAAATGTCGCCCGTGCAGCCGTTTCTTCACCTGCGACACCAACTTATAAAGAGATCAACTTTGTCGATGTTGCATTGGGTATTTTGAGTAGGAATGACTTTCAATCTCAAGGTAGATATTTTCATTTCTATGAGTTTGAAGGTAGAGAAAATCAACTCGTTCAAATTAGGCTGATTGGTAGTAATGATACACGCAGAACAAATAACTTAAGTTTAAAACCTTTGTTGTTTCTGCACGATCCCGATAATAATATCATAGTCAAAAAAGGCGCTTTGGATAAGAGCAGTGGTGGCGATGATGCCTTCATTTTTGCGCGGCTACCTGTGAATGGGACTTACAAAATTGCAGTTACTAGCACCGATCCTGGAGAGATCGGTCGCTATAGTTTGGCTCTGAGGAATGATAGAGCTAGCTATACTTTAGATGAAGCAGGCCAACTAAGTGCCAAAAGCTCAACCCTGAAGCAAAATGGAGGCGCTTACAATGTTTCTAATTTCCAAGGAAGAAAAAATCAACTTATAAGTATTCGTGTAGATAGTGTTGATGAAGAATTTTCTCCTTACATAGCTTTATTAAACTCTCAAGGAAAAACGATCGCTATCGATATAAACAAAGGTAAGGATGGTGTATACAGTTCTTTAATTGACAGAGCTAGATTGCCTGAAGACGATACTTACTATATAGTTGTTACTTCCAAAAATCCACAGGAACAGGGTAAATATAGATTGACTATCTTCTGATAATTTAGTTTGCATAAAAAACCTCTCCCTGGTTTTACTACGCAAAACCTGTCCCTCTCCGACTCGGAGAGGGACATTGTAGTAAGGGAGAGATTTTACTGAGACAACTGCCAAATCTTAATGGTGTTATCTTCACTACCACTGACAAGGTTTTTACTATCAGGGGTGAAAGCCACGGATGTCACGGTGTTGGTGTGTCCCGCTAATGTGAGAATTTCTTCTCCTGTGGCTGGATTCCAAAGTTTGATAGCGCGATCGCGGCTACCACTAGCAATAATTTTACCATCGGCACTGAAGGCTAAGGTTGTGACTGTGTTGGTGTGTCCCAAGAGTGTGCGAATTTCTTTACCGGTTGTGAGATCCCAAAGTTTGATGCTGCGTAGGCGTAGCCCGTCGTAGACATCGCGGCTAGCACTGGCTAAAATTTTCCCATCTGGGCTAATAGCTAAAGCTGTTACGGTTTGATAATTTCCCTCTAGTGTACGGATTGAGTACCCTTTTGTGAGATTCCAAATTTTGATCGTCTTGTCAAAACTCCCACTGGCAAGAATCACACTATCGGGGCTAATAGCTAGCGATCGCACCCAGAATGTATGCCCTACCATTGTCCGAATTTGCTCTCCTGTTGCTAAATCCCAGATTTTGATGGTGTTATCATCACTACCACTAATCAGAGTTTCGCTATCAGCACTGATCGCTAGAGCATGAACTGAGTCAGAATGTCCTGTAAGAGTCCGAGTTTGTTTTCCGGTTGCCAAATTCCAAACTTTGATGGTGCTGTCATCACCAGCACTTACCAGAGTTTTACCATTTGGGCTAATTACTACCGTATTAACCGGCTGAGAATAGGTGTTGAGTGAAGAGATTTGTTTCCCGGTGGCGAGATTCCAAAGTTTGATGTTGCGTAGGCGTAGCCCGCCTTCGACATCGCCCCCACTACTGACAATGGTTTTACCATCAGGGGTGATGGCGACAGATAAAACCGAGTTTTCATGCCCTTGGAGAGTCTTAGCTAAGGAAACCTTACCCAAAGTAATCTTTGACAGTTGACCTAAAAGCGCGTCATCTTTGCCAGAATTATTGTGCTGACTCAACCTAGAAACTAAACTGGTTTGAATCCGGCGAAAATGTTTATACCAAGATTCTTGGAATCCGAACAACAGAATAAAAGCACTTACCAAGACTAAAACTCTCAGTAACGGATAACTTTTTGGTAAAGATGGGGCTTGAGTTGCAGGTATTTTTCCAGATGACTTCCCGGCTGGTGGTAGGGCGAGGAGTTGTTTGGGAATTAAGTCTCTGAGAACTTCATCGGCTGACTGGTAACGTTCATAGATATCTTTTTTCAAAAGTTTGTCGATGACAAAATCCAACTCAGGAGTTAATGGAGTGCGTAAATATTCCCGCCAATTACTCACCCAGGCGTACCCCGATTCCATCCATAACTGGAAGGGCGAATTTCCCGTTAACAGGTGAAAGCAGGTAGCCCCCAAACCGAACAAGTCACTGGCGGGAAAAGCTTTCCCATCTCTAATTTGTTCTAGTGGGGAATAACCATGTGAACCAATGGATGTGCCAGATTTTTGCTGAACTTTGGCGGTGAATTGCTTTGAGGAACCAAAATCAATCAGACTTAATCGCCCATCACTTTTATGGCGGATAATATTTTCTGGTTTGATATCCCGATGAATGATTTTGCGATCGTGGATAAATTTGAGGATGGGCAGTAAATCTAGCAAAATAGATTGAATATCCCTAGCGTTATACCCCTTGCGCTGTTGCAACTCCTTTAATAAATTATCGCCATTGATAAACTGCTGCACTAAATATAGGCAGCCGTCTTGCTCAAAGTAAGCTATTAAAGTCGGAATTTGCGGATGTTCTCCAAGGTCTTGTAGTCGCTGCGCTTCTTCGGCAAACAACTCCATCGCCTTTTTTTGTGACCAAGTTCCTTGAAACTTGGGAGCTAATTGCTTGACAACACAGCGTTCATTGAGTTTATCGACATCTTCTGATAGATATGTTCTGCCAAATCCCCCCTCATCTGAAAGGACTCGGATCACACGGAAGCGATTTCTTAAAAGTGGCACCAACGGGGTGTTACAACTTTGGCAGAACTTCTTTCCATTGGGATTCAGGGGATTTAGGCAATCGGGATTTAAGCAGCAGATCATGATCTGACAGGCGCGACTGCATGACAACTTAGGCTAAGTTTGCCCCTAACTTTCCCTTAAGAAAATCGACTCTCGCTTACTTTGTGGTAGAAAACCCTGTTCTGGGGATTGGGGAATTACTTAATATAGTTAGCGTTTGTAAATAGTAGTTAGTCTTCCTTATTTGTGGAAAACCACGAGAGCCATAAAATTAATTATTCTTCCGATTATATAATAATCTGAATAGAAATATTTTTTTGAACTGCTAGCCCTAGTAATTCTGCTTGTATATTGACAAGCGGCAATTGACTAAGTATTAAGTGAAATCCTGATTAATTAAGCATTACTGACTATGAAACGTAGTCACAATGCTTACTATATTTGTTTTTGATATTTTAAACCGCTCATAATTAATGGTTAATTTGATACTCACATCAATCAGGTTTAAACTTAATATTTGCTACCTTACTTACTTCATCCTCGCTCTTAATTTCCGAATAGCATTAGCAGTTCTGGCGACTGGTGGCATATATACATCGGGAGTTTTATTATAGTTTTCGTATTGTGTAATACTTTTATTATTTAATTTTTGGGTAGTTAGACAGTTAGCTAAAGTAGGCAAATAGTTTGCATAACTTAAAGCTTTGATGATTTCATCGGCAGTCTTAAACCGATCTTCTAATGTAACCTTCACCATTTTCCCTAAAATCTGAGCGAAACTATCGGTAATATTTAATTCTTTTTGCCAGCAGATTTCCCCAGTATTTGGATGGTAGTCAAATTCTAAGGGACTTTTAGCAGTCAACATATAAATACAAGTTATACCCAGTGCATAAATATCACTGGCATAAACTGGACGAAGAGAAAACTGTTCTGGTGGCGCAAATCCTCTAGTTCCAATAAAGTTGGTGTTTGCAGTTATTGAGTTTTCATAAGTATTAACTAATTGCTCTTTCACCGCACCAAAATCAATCAGCACTATCCGCCCGTCATACTCACACCGCAGTAAATTCTGGGGTTTAATATCCCGATGAATCACATTATGTTTATGAAGATACTGTAGTACTGGTAATAATTCCTGTAAAAATTGTTTAACAAAGGCTTCACTTTTGGGCCCATTTCGCCGCACTTCTTGGGCCAAAGTTAAACCTGGTACGTATTCTTGAATTAAAAAGAACTCCCCATTCGCCTGAAAATAGTCTAATAGCATGGGAATTTGTGAATGACTACCAAGTTGGGCCAAAGTTCTTGCTTCTTTTTCAAAACGCGCACATGCCTTTTCCCAGCTTTTAGGATTAGTCACTTTCGGACATAGCTGTTTAATGACACATAGGGGATGCCCAGGTAATACGGCATCTTTAGCTAAAAAGGTGATGCCAAAACCACCTTTACCTAAAATTTGCAATATTTCATAGCGATCGCGGAATAGCTTCTTTGAACCACACATCTGACCAAGTTGAGTTTGCTGTAAAATGCTCTCTTGAGAATTCGTTATTTTCTGAGAAAAGCGATTCATTAGTATAGGATATCTACTTTTAAATGTCTCTAATCCTACGACAAATATTTCTTCATAACAGTAATATCACTGGAACTTTGCTAAATCATTACGACTTTTCTGTTAAAAATTCAAAAAGCAAGCATAAATATCTGTAGAACCATTCGTGATGGGTTAAATAAAGCCGCTTTTGTCAACCAGTCAAAATACTCAAAATAGCCTTAATAAGAATGATAATCGTGTCAAAATTTCCTAGTATTTTTACTTACCCCAATTTATTTTTATAATCTGAACAAAAAGTCACGTAACTGCTCACCAATTGCCTCCAAAGAAAAACACTCCACTACCCGGCATTGGCCGAGCTTACCTAGTTCGTGTCCCCAAGCCTGGTTATCTAAAATACGACCGAGAGCTAAAGCCAAGGCAATGGCATCACCACAGGGCACTAACAGCCCGCCTGATGCCTCACCTTTCACCAAAATGTCACGCATTCCATGAGTATCAGAAGCTACTATAGGTAAACTACAGGACATGGCTTCGATGGGTGCGACGGGAAAGCCTTCGTGTCTGGAGGGGAGAGTATAAACGTCAGCAGCAGACAGGTAACGTTGAATTGCAGCGCGATCGCGCACATATTCATCTACCCACAACACCCCATGTAGTTGCATTTGGGCAATCATTTGATGTAACTTGTTTGCATCGCTGCCTGTTCCTACAAGTAGCAAACGTAAGTCTTTTCCAGTGCGATCGCTCAATACCTGTTTCCAAGCATCCAAAAGAATATCCAGACCCTTACGCTGTATTTCAATACGTCCGTGATAGACGATAACCTGAGCATCAAGGGGAATATTCAACGCCGTTCTCGCTTCACTACGATCTATAGCTTGCCAGTTTGTGATATCTAATGGGTTGAAAATCCGTGCCAGCTTTGCAGATGGTAGGTTGTATTTTGATTGGACACGCTGCACCTCAGTTTGAGTCGCCACTATCAAACCAGCACAAAACCGGAGTGTCAGAGGACGCAAAAGACGTTCCCATCGTGATAGTTGAAAGTCACCTCCTTGGAAAGTGGCAAATACAGGCAAACCTATTAACTTTCCCAACAGTACACAGACATCAAAACGAGCATATTCGTACTCTTGGCAGAGAATTGCTTGGCAACCCTCGCGTCGGATTTCCTTTGCTAGTGTGATTAAAGGGGTAGCTAGGTAAGGAGACATATCTTTAAGAATTGCCACCAGTCGGCGATGCGAACCTTGAATATCTCCAATTGCTTCGTTGAGATTCCAAGCATAAGGCTTGGGTATCTGCCGCCTAGCAACGTGGTAGATTTTGGGAGCAGGCAATACACAGATAGTTGCACCAGTAAGCTTGTGAATATAGCGTGTTGGTTCAGTTACACGAGCCGAAATGCAGAATAGTACAGTTCGCACATCAACTAACTTCAAAGCATCGATGTAACCGAACATCCAGCCACCCGTCATCTCGTTGCAAAAAGCCTCAAAGGAAACGCCGATGGTGTCTAAGAAGTCTTCGATTAAATCGCCCCAGTGTAGTAGGGCGATGATAGGTTGTGCTTGGGTAGTCACTAAATTTTATTTTCCTAATCAAAAAATCGAGAAGATATTGAAGAAGAATTCAGAATTCAGAATTCAGGAGTCAGAATTAATGAGTGGGGGAGCAAAAACGCCGTTTATTCATCCGCCACTCGCTTAACCTTCTTCTGAATTCTGGCTCCTGACTCCTGAATTCTGTTCGTTAAAAACTCATAATTAAAATATTTTGCAGTTGTGAAATCCAATCAAATTCAGAATAAATTCTGACTACTTTTGCCAAAAGGATGCGGTTTCTGTACCCTTTGAATGTGGCTGGTGTAGGTAATAACTCAACCATGTTAAAGGACTAAGCACCTTGCACAAAAATCGACGCTGCCGATGAGATAAGCGTGAAAATGCAATATCATGACCAAGGACTGTGACAGGATTAATAAACGTGGCATATTTCTGACAGGGCAAATTTATTAATACCTGAAGTTCTGCCAAAGTATAGCCACGTCGGACATGACCCCATTCCGCCATAATTTCTGCCTCAGTAGGACAGATAGATTTCATAAATTTGTAGTAGGGAAACTGCCAATTTTCATTGGGAGTACTAATTAAGAGAAAACCACCTGGTCGCAGCACTCGCAAAGCCTCTATTACTGCCTTTTGATGATCTGGTATGTGTTCTAAAAGGTCAAACATCGTCACAGCATCAAAGGAATTATTTTCAAAAGGCAAAGCAGTTGCATCCCCACAGACAAAGCGTACCCGTTCTTGTTGGTTGCAGGGAGCTTGAGCATATTGAGGATTTAAGTCTAAGTTGGTGATTTCTGCTTGTGGATATAACAAGGCGGTTAAACCACTTTGTCCACCACCAACTTCGAGAATTGTCTGCAATGCTTGGTTGGGAGCAATGTTATGAATAGCACGCATTTTTTCCCGATAAAAAAAGCCTTGGGTGAGTGGTTCTGGGAAAGGGTTCTGGGCAAGAAACTTTTCTAAATGTACTTTACAAGCTGTATTTTGCTTGGGTAATAAAGTTAGCATAGTTAAAGTTAATAAGTAATGTTTTAGAAGATATTTTGTCAAAGTATGCCCATTAACCACGCAAAAAAGCCTAAGCTATGGCGATATCTAAAAATTTCAAATTGCCGCATCAAAATGCAAATTTTAAAACTTTTAGCAAAGAATATCATGATTAGGTTTTAACTTAACTAGGACTTACGCAAAAACTCTCTCAAACTCTTATTCCTTTGCGTCCTTTGCGGTTCGTTTTTTTATGATTTTGCGTAAGTCCTGTTAACTTTGTTTGTTATCTGGTTATGCTTTGACTTACTGGGAAAAGATGGAAAAGCCGCAACCTTCCGGTTATCTATGTAAAATTTGACCCCAGCTAAACATCCAGCAATTTCTGCTAAGACGTTACTGTGCCTGGATTTTGAGCCTATTCTCAGTTCTTTTAAAAGCCGATTTTTATAGTAAATGGGCAAATCTAGGAGGAGACGGTAGATGTTGCCCCAATGTTTGTAGTTAAAGAACTGCACTAAAAGCGCTGCTGTATGACCGCGCATATACTGGTATGATTGGTGTTTTAAGCTATCCATATCTCGGCGATGGTAGTGGTAAATGACAGCACTTGGTTCGTAACGGCAAAGCCAGCCTTCTGCAAGGATTCTGTACCATAATTCGGAATCTTCACTACATCCAGAAGCACCGGCTCCCAGGCGTTGATCAAAATATCCGACTAAATCAAAAGCCTTGCGACGAAATGCCATATTAGCTCCAGCACCAATACGCCAAACGGGGACACCTTGAGATTTTGTATCGGCGAAGAATTGAGAATCAAAGGTAACGGCACGGTATCCCCAATTGGGGCCTCCTTCTCCTTTATGGAAAATTAATTGTGCCTCTGTTTCTAGTTCTGCGGGTAGCATTAACCCGGTGACTGCCATGATTTTTGGGTCTTGAAAGCTTTGCTGTAATTGGGCGATCCAATTAGGATGAACCACTACATCATCGTCGGTGAAGGCAATAATGCTGCCGACACTGGAGCAAATACCAGTATTGCGTGCCATACTCAGCCCCGGTCGTGGTTCTAAGACATATTTGATACCAGAAGTTTGGGTAACTAGTTGGCGTGTAGCGTCAGAATTTGGCGCATTATCAACAACTATAATCTCCTGGGGAGGTAAGGATAAATTTTGCAGCGATCGCAAGCATCTAGCCAATTCCTTTGGGCGATTGCACGTACACACAACTACAGAAACCGAACCACTTACAGGCTGGGAACAGCGTTCCTGAAGTTGCTTCAGGGGTTTTTCTAATGCTATCAGTGCCTGAAAGTTAACAGGCATATCCTGTGCATGGTTTGGATCAATTGCTGGCAAAGACTGTTTGAAACCTTGTGCGAAACAGCGATCGCCTACTGCTGGTACAATTGTTTGCAGCACTAAATTTGCTAATTGCGTGGCTGGCATTGGCAATTGATCTGCCAAAATTTCCTGATTACCAAGGGGAATCCCATACCACCAAAACACTGCATAGATCGCCTGATATTTTGGTTCAACCGGAAGTGTGGGGATACCTGCACTCAACTCAATGTGCAGAACTTTCCAGGGAGCGGAGGTATTCATGAAAATTGCCTCCGAATCTCCTGAATACGTTTTAAAGAGCGAGGATATTCTCCTAAAATCCCCACAATTCCGCCCCACAGTTCTGCCAAAATCATGGTTGGGGGTAAAACATGACGACCCCTAAAACTATTTTTTAATTGCTTCAATTGATCCTTGAACCACCACCATATAAGACGGCGCAATTGCGATCGCTGGAGAGGATCGCTTTGGTAAGATTTAATCACAAAAGCCATAAATCCTAACCCCCAAGTCCAATACTGGTGGCGCAATTTAGCATATTCTCGGCGGTGCTGGTGAAACACCAAATATTTAGGTTCATATACTAATGGATAGTCTGCTCGAATCACCCGATAAAAAATATCCAAATCCCCACCACCAGGAAGGGTTGCGCCTGTATCTAAAGCCTCATCAAAGCCGCCGATTTTGAATAAAATATTCCGGCGGAAAGTCATATTGCAACCAGCTCCAAAGATTCCAGATCCACAAGGGTGGAGGGGATTACCTGGCAAAATTTGACCGTAGCGGATTTTCTCAAAGCCGCGACGAAAGCCACCTCTTTGTTCAAAAAGAATTTGAGCGTCTGTAGCTAACTCATAAGGCAGTACTAGTCCAGTGAAGGCAGCAGCATCAGGATTTTCTGCCCATGCTTCCATTAAACCTTCTAACCATTTTTGGTCTACAACCACATCATCATCTAGATAAGCTAAAAGCTCTCCATTTGCTGACTCCAAAGCACAATTTCGGGCAAAGTTTAGACCAGGTTTAGGTTCTCGAACATAACGGATTTGAGGGAATGAGGCTACTAGTTCTTTGGTGCGTTCATCACTAGGAGCATTATCAATTACCAAAATTTCCCATTCACTAGCAGGTGGTTGTAAATTTAGTAAAGATCGTAAGCACCGAGCTAAATTTTCTGGGCGATCTTTAGTACAAATTGCCACAGTTAGGGAAGGGAAAGGTATTTGATGCTCAAAAGCTAATTCCTCTCGCATAGCCTCTTGAAGTATCTTAGTTCCTGCTTCTTGGGCAATAATTTGAGCTAGGTTTTCTGGGGTGATTTGACTACTTCCTGGTAACGCTTTCATTAAAAAGCCGATGGGTCGATTTTTGCGTCGCCAAATCAGAGCAATACCTGTATCTTTGTTTGAGAGCGATATGGTGGGTAAAGGTTGTGTGACTTCGATTTCTATGATGCTGTAAGACATAGTAAAACTAAGTTGGTTGTCTCAATTACGAGCATTGCGGTATTGCAAGTCATAAAGCTGGGCAAATAGTCCGTTGAATTCCAGTAACTGTTGAAGATTTCCTTGTTCTATTACTTGTCCTTCGTCCAACACAACAATCTGATCTGCTTGTTCAATAGTAGATAGGCGATGGGCGATGACAATAACTGTACGATCTTGACTGAGAGTGTTAAGAGCTTCCTGAATTAAATGTTCAGCAATACTATCGAGAGCATTCGTCGCCTCATCCAAAATTAGAATCTCTGGGTTGCGGACAATGGCACGAGCTAAGGCTATGCGCTGTCTCTGTCCTCCCGAAAGGCGAATTCCGCGATCGCCTATCTTAGTGTCGTAACCTTGAGGTAGTTGACTAATAAATTCATGGGCATTGGCAAGTTTTGCTGCTGCGATAATTTCCTTTTTTGTTGCATCTAACCGACCATAGGCAATGTTCTCCAGGACGGTTGTACTAAACATATAGATATCCTGACTTACAATCGCAATTTGATTACGCCACTCAGTCAAATTCAGTTCCCTTAAGGGGCAATTATCAATATAAATTTCCCCGAAGTTAGCATCATAAAATCGGCATATCAAACCAATAATTGTCGATTTACCTGCTCCCGAAGGGCCTACTATAGCAGTGGTTTTACCTTTGGGAATACAAATTGAAATATCCTGAATTGCCAGGTTGTCATTAGGATTGTAGCGAAAGCCAACAGATTCAAAATAAATTCCTTGCTTCAAACTTTTAAAAGGAATACTCCCAGAACGAATATAAGGTTTATCAGAAGAATCTAATAGGGACATCACTTCAGCTACAGCACCTGTCAAAGCCAGTAAATTAACACGAGCGCCATCTAACTGCTGTACCCGAGGTTGTAGACGATAAAGAATAAATATAAAAGTTAGTAAATTAGGTAATGAATTGCGGTCTATTAACAACGCAATCACCAGGATTAACATTAGTATAATAGTTGATAATATCTCAGATATAGGTTGAACCATACCCGTGAAAATATCAAGCTTCAAAAAAGTATTGACTACCTTGTTGGATGCATTATCAAAAAGTTCTTGCTCGTAAGCTTCACGACCAAAAGCTCTGATAACTTTCATCCCAGAATACCCTTCCCACATCCGTTTAGCCAGAGTAGAATTAGCCTCTACTGCTTCTTCTCCTAAATGTTTTACATGGCGCGTTACTAACCTGATTCCAAGAGAAACCAATATCATTAAAACAGATACTAGCAAAGTTAGTTGCCATGAAATCAGTAGCAATAGAATTCCATAAATAGCAACTGTACAGTTACTGATGATGATGCCAATTAGGGTAGATAAAGCTTGACAAGTTCGCCAAGTTTCACTAGCCAGTATGTTCATCAATTTTCCTGATTCATTATTTTCTAAGAAGCTATAGCTTAAGTTCAAATATTGTTGAAAAATCCCAGAGCGCAACCGATGTCCAATTCGCGCATTTAACCAAGCAGATAATATCGAATTACCATAAGCTAAACTGCTTTTGAAAATAATACTACCTAAAATACATAAAGCAATAATTACAAAACGGTTACTGGTTGAAATATTAATAAATATTCGATTGAGAAAATCCACAAAAAAGTTGCTGCTGGCAACTGATGAATTTGTCTGAATCAAACTTTGCAATAGAGGGATAAATAAACTAATTCCTAGACCTTCAACAAAAGATGATAGTATCCCTAAAATAACAATTGCAACCATTGCCATAGGATACATTTTCAGTAAAGGTACTAGTTGTTTAATTACCTTTACTTCTTCTATTTGTCCTTTTATTTTTTTTTAACTAAATATATGTTTTTTTTCATAATTTAACCGTTTCTGAAATCTGTAAAGCTTGCAACCATCTTTGCCATTGAATTCTATCGTATTGTTTCTTATAATCTTGCTGAGGCTTGGTCTTTTTTTTCTGAATATCAGAAATTTTAATCACCCTATTAACATCTGAATTATTAGGCAAGGTTCTATTTTTTTTCTGAAAATATTTATACCAAGAGTCAGGTTCTAGCCCCAGCAAAGACATAATTGGTTTAAATGCAATTTTTAAAAGTTGTTTAACTAGAAACTGATTATTAAATAATCTGTAAATTTGAATATTGTCTAATTTTATGCCTTTAAATAATAAAACTAGAGTACCCCAATAATCTCCACAAGACTGACTAACTGATGACAAGTAGAAATAAAAATTACTAGCAGACAAATTGTAAATATAAGTAGGAATTTCTGGATGTCTCTGTCTAAATTCTGCCAGCACCAGGTTGTAAGACCTTTCCATTGATATATAGTTACGAGACATACTTCCTTTTACTTGACGATAACCAATCAAAAATTCTCGTACCACCCGAAATTTATAATGTTCGGCAATACGCAAAGAAATATCCCAATCTTCACAACCTTCAGCATTATTTGCTTTAAGTTCCCAGTTGTAAACACCAACTTTTTCCAAACAAGATCGACGGATCAGAGGTACACTAGCGTTGCCTATGAAGTTGCTGTATGCCAAAGAAGGGTAAACAATTCCCTCCAGACTGAAAAAATCCCTATAATATTCAATATAATATTCAATATCACTTATATCAAGAATTACATCATTTTCATCAATCTTTACTGACCAGGCATAGACTAATCCTACTGATTGATCTGCTTCTGACAGACATTGCACTTGCTTTTCTAGTTTTTGAGAATACCAAATATCATCAGCATCAATTGGTGCGATATATTCACCCCTAGACTTTTCAATTGCTAAATTACGAGCAATAGCTACCCCTGAATTTTCCTGTCGCAATAAAATAACACGATTGTCTTTCTCAACATAAGATTTGACGATTTCAGCAGTTCTGTCTTGGGAACCGTCATCAACTACTAAGACTTCAATATTTGTGTATGTTTGACTGAGTATAGAATTCAATGTCCGTCCAATAAAATCTTCAGCATTGTAAGCGGGTACAATGACAGAAACCAAAGGATATTCTTTTTCCATTTGAAATGTCCTACAACACGCTTAATTAAAATTTTATATGTTAGGAATTTAATATTTTTGGCTTGACCATTATTTTATAGATTAGCAAAAAAAATAAAAAATAAATGTACCCAAGGACATATTTGCAGAAATAGATAGTAATTATATATTTAGGTTTACGCTGCTTTAGAAATTGCCAATAGCAACATAATTATATATCCTGCAATTAGCCGTGTCCGTTCGGCAAATTTAACCTACCCGTAACCAATCAAGCAAATTTATATTAGCTTGATGATATTCGTACTTGATAACGCGTAGGCACATACCGACGCAGATATTATGATGTTCATTGAGATAATGGCAAAACTTTTATGCAAGTTTCCCTTTTCAATTGATGATTTGATGAATAGGGCAATAGTTGCCTCAAATTTACCTTTTCCTAGTAGAGCCTGGACTTGCCTTAAGCATTTTAGTGAAACCCGATTTTATTACAATAGATTTTTAATAAAATTGAGTTGAAGAAGAATTCAGAAGTCAGAATCAATCAATCGGGGATGCAGATCGGCACAGGATTGAAGACCACCAAATTTTCAATTTAGTGGGGATCTTAAACCCAATTAGTCATCCGCCAATCATACAGAATTCATTCTGAATTCTGACTCCTGACTTCTGAATTCTGTTCGATAAATTAATGTTTTCTGCTGTTTTTAATGCACTATTCAAATTTTCATGAAACTGTAGACTAGCACATTCAAATAATTCCAAAAATCTCTTTGCCTTTGTTCTCTGTGCCTCTGCGGTTTAAAAGTAATTTGTTTAACTATAAATACGCAAAGAACACAGAGTTAATATCATCTCTGGCTAAACAGCGATCATTGCCAACGTTCTACTTCTCTACGAGACGCTACCGCGAACGTTGCACTTGCAATGACATATCATAAATAATTTGCCGGACATGATACTAAGAAGTTAAAAACGGTATTGAGTTTTAAGGCACTTCAATAGGAATCAAAGCATTTTCTGGCAAGTAGTTACAAAAACGCCCTTCATCTGCAAGCACCAAAATCAGGCGCAGGGGATAATCTGGCGGAACTTGCAAATCTGCCCACGGTACAGCTAACTCTAAACAATTATTTATTGCTACTTGAGCGCGACTGAAACGGGGATGCCATTGATAATTGTCTCCAGCTTCCCGAAATTGAATCGATTGCGTCAGCAAGTTAACTTCTAGAAGATGGTGGAAATGGTAATTAAGTGGGGCTGCATCTGGTACATCTGCCAAGGGAACTGGGCTATTAACCATTGTTTTTTCTGGATAAAACCACAGCAAATTCAATTCTGTGGGAAAATCCTTTCCTGGTGCAACGCCACCTTTAAAGTCCAGCCGCACATAGAAATTGAGGTGATCCACCCCATACCAAAGTCGCTGGATAACGCTGCTATTGTGCATTGTCCCCCGCGCCCCGCCGATTTCTATACGACCAGCTTTGTCCCAGTCTTGCTCATCACCTTTACCATCGATAACGGGATGAATAAACCCTTGTGGGGTGTGGCTTCCCTGTGCTTCGTGGATTTCCACTGGTTGCTTGAGATAGGGCGGTACAGGTTCATTTAACGCCTTGTAAATGCCAAATAAGTGTTCTCGAAACAACTGATCAAATATGGCATCTTGATTTGAAGAGTGTCCTGCACCGAACCACCAAAACCAGTCTGAACCCTCTGCGGCATATAAGGCTTCCCATGCTTCTGGGTTGTTTTCTTCCGTTGCTTCGGGATGACTTGCGAGCATTTCTCTAGCTTCCGTTAAGTAATCCCAAGCGCGATTTTTGGCGCGATCGCCGATCCAGGTGGTGAAGCTGCCATCTACCCAAGAACCACTATGTAGTTGCCCTCCGGGAATGGTGGCTGTGGCGGGGAATTCTTCGAGAAATTCGGAGACGGTGACGAGTTTGAGGTGGGGTTCATCGCTCAAACTTTGATACAAAGCTTCTAAGAAGGGTTTGCCATCTTCGGGATAAAATTCCCAGCAATTCTCCCCATCCAAGGCGATGGTAACTAGCCAAGGTTGATCGCTTTGACTGTCTCTTTGCATTTTAGCGATCGCTTGTAAATGTCCCACTAAGTCTGCTGCTGCCTTTTTTGCGGGCATCGCACTGTAGGTAAAGCCAATCAAATCTGATAATCTGTGGTCACGAAACACAATTGACAAATCACCCTCTGCGGTTTGCAGGCGATAGGGTCGATACAACAGTTCTGGCTGCTGTACATTCCCTGCCCCATCCCGATGAAAAAAGTGTTTTAGTGTCCACCCTAAGACGGCTTCATCTGAGCATATCCACTTAAATCCTTGGTTAATAATGTGTGGAAGTATTGCCGGACTGACTGACTGTTCCGAAGGCCATAGACCACGAGGAATTTGTCCGAAGCGGTCTTGATAAAAGTTCCAAGCTTTTCGTAAGTGACGGGGAATATCTTCTTCCCACTGAAAGCGCTGCTTAGGTAGTGTCATATTGGGCACAGCTACCCGACCAGAGTTAGTATCAGCTAACAAAGGTAAAATCGGGTGGGTGTAAGGCGTGGTGGTAACTTCTAGCTGCCCCGCCTCCTGCATTTTTCGGTGTTGAGGGATAATGCGGCTGAGGATTTCTCGTTGTTTGGAATAAATGCGCTGGCGATCGCTTAAAGTAAAATTTCGACCCTGTTTTAACCAAGTCGCAATTTCCGGGTCATCCCAGAATAGCGGATCGATCCAAGCCAGATTGTGCCAAGCTAGCAAATCACCATAATCTGGCAATTCCCAATTTGCTAAACACCAAGCTTGCCCCTTCTCCTGCCTTTGCTGATACAACTCGCTATAACGGGGATGTGGGTCAATCAACGTATGGTGATTGGCATCGAAAAAATGTTGGATAATAAATTCGCGCTGTTGCTGCGTTAGTTGTTCATCCGGTGTCAAACAGGCTGTGAGGTAAGGGTCAAAAGCAGTGCCAGCAATATAATCTTCGAGTTGCAATATCAGCGATGGAACTAAATTCACCGTTTGGTGTAACTTAGGATACTGCTCTAAGAGCAATACCAAATCCAAATAATCTTTAGTCCCATGCAAACGTACCCAAGGTAGCCTGTACTGCTGACTAGAAGATAGCGAAGCACCGCTACCAGGAGATTTGTACAGAGGCTGATGTTGATGCCAGATAAAAGCGATGTAGAGAGGATGGGGCATAGCGAGTGATTAGGAGTTAGGGATTGGGGATTAAAAATTAGGGATTAGGTATTAATGATAAATTATGAATGAAAAAATCCATTCTTCCCCAGTCCTCAGTCCCCAATCCCCAGTCCCTAGACTACTTGTTCAATTTCCGCAATTTCAGGAATCACTTCTTTTAGGCGGCGCTCAATACCCATTCTCAGGGTCATGGCAGAACTGGGGCAAGAACCACACGCACCTTGCAGGCGCAGTTTGACAATAGGCCCATCAAGTTCTACGAGTTCCACATTGCCGCCATCAGACATGAGATAAGGGCGCATTTCATCTAAGACTGTTTCAACGTTTTCAGATGTGAGTGTAAGTGTCATAGTTTTAGACCTGCTAAGTTAATGGTGTGGGGAATGGGGAATTGGGAATGGGACATGGAATAATAATGAACGATTCTTGTACCATCTGTGCTGTTACTCGTTAACCATTGTCCAAAATTTTATTTTCCATGTTGTCTGAATAGAGTTTTCGTGTGAGCCTCCTACTTTACTTTAGCTTTTAGGTTCTGCTTTGCAGTCTGACGGAAGACAGGATTTAATTCTCGTGACACACTCCGCACACTGAATTGGAGTAGCAATTTCAGTGTGGGCTTCTCAACCAATCCGGCTATTGCTTAGGAGGCGTTGAGCTTTAAGAACCGCCTAAAATACCTAAGACTTGCTCTACTGGAGGAATTGAGAGTACTCCAAGTAAAAAAATGCTCAATGACGGGTTTTGGATCATTTATTTTTTGAATCGCCCACCTTCTACTAAGGTGAAATTAAAGTATTACTTTTCTTAAAGAAAACTCTCTATAGGACATCAAGTGTCTCCTAGTGACATCCCCTCTCCGCAATGCGAAGAGGGGTTGGGGTGAAGTTACGCTGGATAAATCCGCAATCTTCTATTTGGTTCTTCGCCAAAACTATGCGACTTGAGGCGATAATGTTCTACCAACTCATGTTGCATTTTGCGGACTTGGGAAGAGCGCGGTAATAACTCAACTGGCTGTCCTTTAGGAATCACAATTTGCTCAACAGCAAGTCTAGCTTCTTCAAGAGCATCCATCTCATCATCGCTGCCATTGTGCAAAAACAGTTGCAATTCTAGGTCATCGGCCGTTTCCGGGTCATCCATGTTCAGCAACCGTCGCAAACCACGGGTAATTTGCGGAATGGTGCTGGACTTAATCATGTGGATGGGTACATGACGGGCCTTGGCCATTTGGCGTAATTTGGCGTGGTTTTTGACGTGCGATCGCAGTGCTAAAATTGCATCAGCAGTATCTATATCTTTTGTCAATACCACGGGTAAAGTCAGCACGCTAATTACCTGTTCTAGTTGGTGGCGGCTAACCCCATAAGGATAAACGTGCAATGGCAAATCTTCGCCATTAGGCCCCGGGTGTCTGGTAGCAGCATCTAAATCAATGCTCTCAGAATAATTGAAAGATTCATCCAGCAATCGATCAAACTCACTGCGTCCTGTTACCCGCTCTACAGGTAATTGCGGCAGTGCTACCATTTGTCCAGAAGAACGCCAGCCATTGGCCGGCCGCGCCGGTGGAAAAGATTCTTCCACTGTTCCTAGCTGTCCACCGCGACCGTTGACAACAGCTAACTGCCTTGTAACCGCAACTTTGCCGTGGTCATCAACGGTTCTCGTTTGTGGGGTAGCCTGACGACCCCGCAGCAGATTATCTACTGTGTCAGCAACACTTTCGTGTACTACCCAGCGTTGGCGTTCCAACATTTCCACAGCAATTTCAAAGGTAGGAGGGGCTTTCCGCTCTAAAACGGTCTTTTGAGAGCCTCGCCGTCTAGCTTCGTCGTCTCCCAGCGTCACAGCCTGGATACCTCCAACTAAATCAGCCAAGGTGGGGTTTTTAATCAGATTTTCGATCTGATTCCCGTGGGCAGTACCTACCAACTGTACGCCCCGTTCAGCAATTGTCCGAGCCGCTAAAGCTTCCAGTTCGGTGCCAATTTCATCAATGACGATGACTTCTGGCATGTGGTTTTCCACTGCCTCAATCATTACCTGATGCTGTTGATCTGGATGAGCCACTTGCATCCGCCGAGCGCGACCAATGGCGGGGTGGGCAATATCACCATCCCCGGCGATTTCGTTGGAGGTGTCAATAATCACCACTCGCTTCTGCAAATCATCCGCCAAAACACGGGCAATTTCCCGTAGGGCGGTAGTTTTGCCCACGCCTGGACGGCCCAGCATGAGAATCGATTTACCAGTTTCTACCAAATCGCGGATCATGCCAATGGTTCCGAATACCGCCCGGCCAACGCGACAGGTTAAGCCAATAATCTTACCAGTACGGTTGCGGATGGCACTGATCCGATGCAAAGTTTGCTCAATTCCTGCCCGATTATCTCCGCCAAAAATTCCGACTCGTTCAATGCAATCATCTATCTGTTCTTGAGTAACAGGTATTTCGCTCAGATACTCAGCTTGGTTAGGAAAGCGAGCCTCTGGGCGGCGACCCAAATCCAAGACCACTTCTACTAAACTATCTCGTTTGGGATGGCTCTCTAGTGCTTGTTGCAGGTCTTGGGGCAAAATATCTAATAACTTTTGGAGATCGTCTGTAATCGTCATGCTTTCTATGGTGACGGAAACAACAGTAAATCGATACTTTCAGCTTCTAACAGTTCTCAATTGCTCATTCAATGCTCAAACCTCCTACCTTGACTATACAAACATAAATTAAACATGAATTACAGTACTATTTACTACCCAGTAATTATGCTTAACTAATGCTTGCTCTCCCTTCCTTGCTATGATTTGATCTGGGAAACGAGAGAATGGGCAAGTTCTACGGCTTGCCAAAGTAATACTTCATCTTCTTCTAGGCGAATAGTTGCTTTCACATTAGTCTTACTTACCTCCTTATTCTCTAACTGTTCGAGAATTGGTGACAGCAGTACACGGGCGTAGCTACCGTAGGCAACCCCGGCGATGTGGGAGTGCTGAGTGCTGTTAGCGGTAGCGGGGCGTTTAGCCCGTGCTGAGTGCTGAGTAATACAGTCTTTCTCAGCACTCATAACTCGGAACTCAGCACTCTTTAACAGTCCCATTGTCTTTAACTTAGTAACGGTATAGCTATTTGTGCCGCCTGCTAACTGCACATATCCCGGTAGTTTCGCTGCCAAAACTTTCTGTCCTAGTTTTACTGTGGCTATAGTAGTGCCATCGCCAATATCGCCACTCATAGAACGACCGTCGGTTTGCCAAATTAAAGTACTTTTGGGTGGGGAAATCAGGTCGTACACTGCTCTTAGGTAGTCAGTCATCCCCTCGCCATCGGGACAGCTAATAGCTAGTACCTTTAATTGGTCAGCCCACGGTGAAATTGCCTGCCACAATCGCTGAAATTCTGCCAACCGCCCTACTTGTGTATGGATTTCTACGGCATCTACTCCTGTTGACATTACTAATGGCGCGATCGCTCCTGGCGTTGTCACGTATGAAGCTGTATAAATTATACTGTATGGACAAATTGGGATGCAACGACCGCAGCCATAACACTTTTCGGAAACTACTCCCGAATAGTCTTCTTTGATACTGTCAAACACGATTGCTTGTGCTGGACAAATCCGTTCACAGGGTCTAGGGCAATCTTTAGGACACTCAGTAGGATTAAATTCTGCTTTGCGAAAATGCGGGTCTTCTCCATCATTTAGGCTGACCATCAAAAAAGGCGAGTTGCCTTTGTAGTTAAAACCTCGCTTTTGGGCATCCTTGGCTAGAGTTTTAGCTACTTGCAGCCCTGATTGCGCTGCTGTAATCACTGCTGGATCAGCTGCAACATCTATGCAGTCAGCGCCCGCCAAGGTATAGGCTAAGGTCAAATTTCTAACTGCCGGCAAATGCTGGAAGCTGGCTCCGCAGATCAGCTTGAACCAGTTACCATGTTTGAGAGATTGTAAAGGGACGAACAGATCAGTCACACTTCTATTATGCGTTTATGCGACTAAAAATAGTAGTCTGCGATCAAGAAAAAGTCCTGATTTCCTGAATTGGGTATTATTTGCTTATTAATTCTTCTACTCCACTCCCACAGCTTTCTTAGGAGGCTGATATACATGACAGCCAATCCAATAACTGTATTTTTTGTAGAAGACTCTTCTGAAGACACAGCTTTATATCGACGCTTTCTGGAGTGGGACGATCGCTACACTTATGATATTTACGAATTTGAGTCTGGAAATAAGGCACTACAAGTATGCCTTGGGAAAATACCGGATGTGATTTTGTTGGACTACCGATTACCAGATTTAGATGGGCTGGAATTTCTCACCAAGCTACAGAAGCAAACTTCCAGCAGTCAAATATCAGTAATTATGCTGACTGGACAGGGAGATGAAACAATCGCAGTCCAAGCTATGAAAAATGGGGCGGATGATTATCTAGTTAAGGGAAAACTGACCCAAGAAAATTTTTGCCGAACGATTCATGGAGCGATTAAGCATAAACAGCTAATGCAGCAGCTAGAACAACAGCAGGAACAACAACGCCTAGTAGGAGCGATCGCTCTCCATATCCGCAAATCTTTGCAGCTTTCAGATATTCTTACTACCAGTGTTCAAGAAGTCCGTCAGTTACTAAGTGCCGATCGGGTATTAGTATATCAATTTACTCATCTTATGCACGGTTGTATCGTATCAGAGTCAGTGTTATCTGAATGGCAACCAAGCTTGGGACTAGAAATTGAAGATACCTGTTTTCAAGAAAGTCAGGGGGAAAAATATCGTCAAGGAAAAATTTGGACGACTACGAACATTTATGAAGCGGGTTTAAGTGAGTGCCATCTTCAATTATTAGAACAGTTTCAGGTAAAGGCGAATTTAGTTGTCCCCATTCTGGTAGAGAACATCGGGACTTTAGCAGTTGAACTTTGGGGGCTATTTATTGTGCATCAATGTTCTGCTCCCCGTCAATGGCAGACATTTGAGGTGGAATTGCTTAAACAACTGACGGTACAACTAGCGATCGCCATTCAACAAGCCCAACTCTACCACAACCTCCAAAATCTCAACACCGAGTTAGAAGCCAAAGTCCAAGAACGCACCGCCAAATTGCAAGAAAGCGATCGCCGATTCCGCGCTATTTTTGATAACACTTTCCAATTCACCGGACTACTAACGCCATCTGGTATTTTACTGGAGGCGAACCAGACTGCACTAAGTTTTGGCGGACTTCAGCTAGAAGATGTGATCGATCGCCCTTTTTGGGAAGCACATTGGTGGACAATTTCACCACAAACTCAAGAAGAATTAAAACAAGCGATCGCCCATGCTGCAAAGGGAGAGTTCGTTCGCTATGAAGTTGACGTTCTAGGCGCAAATAACCGAGTAGCAACCATCGATTTTTCACTGCGTCCACTTCAAGATGAGACAGGTAAAGTCGTTTTGTTGATTCCAGAAGGGCGAGATATTACTGAACGCAAAGCAACAGAACTCGCCTTGTCTGAGCGTGAAGTGATGTTGCATTTGATTGGAGATAATTTGCCTAATGGTGCAGTTTATCGGGTGATCCGCGAATTGGATGGTAGCGATCGCTTTTCCTACCTGAGTGCGGGGATTGAAGGATTGACGGAAGTCAAGGTAGAAGATGCACTCAGAGATTCATCTCTGCTTTATCGCCAGTTTATCCCAGAGGATATCGGCCGACTACAGGCAGCCGTTGAAGAGTCCCGACTAAATCTGTCTGTTTTTGATATTCAACTACGAATCCAAACACCTAGCGAGCAACTCAAATGGTTACATTTTCGTTCTACGCCACGCCAGTTTAAGGATGGGCGTGTGGCTTGGGATGGACTAGTGGTGGATGTCACCGACCTCAAACGGAATGAAGAAACCTTGTGCAAAAGTCAAGCTCTGCTAGAAGAATCACAGCGAGTTGCTCGCCTTGGTAATTGGGAGTTTGAACTTGCCAGTGGCAAAATTAGCTGGTCAAAGGGGCTTTTTGATCTCTTCAATCGAGAACCCGCACTTCTTGAACCGAACTATGAGGAAAATCTGCAATTGTATCACCCTGAAGATGGGCAGAAATTGCACCAAGCTGTTGAGCGGGCGATCGCCACTGGTGAATCCTACAAACAAATTCTCCGCGTCCCCCAGAATGGCTCTAATCGCTATTTTGAGGGGATTGGACATGCGGAATTCAACGCCGATGGAGAGGTGATTCGCCTTTATGGTACTGCCCAAGATGTCACCGAACGGGAAATTGCGCTACGCGATCGCCAAAAAGCGGAAGAAAGACTACAATTAGCACTTGAAGCTTCTGGGGATGGTTTGTGGGACTGGAATATTCTTACTGGAGAAATATATTACAGCCCCCGCTTTTTAGAAATGCTCGGATACAGCTTTGATGAACTTCCACAGGATTTAAGTACTTGGGAGCGATTAG
This sequence comes from Nostoc sp. UHCC 0252, assembly GCF_034931145.1. Classification (NCBI taxonomy): domain Bacteria; kingdom Bacillati; phylum Cyanobacteriota; class Cyanophyceae; order Nostocales; family Nostocaceae; genus Nostoc; species Nostoc sp. UHCC 0252. The sequence goes on from NZ_JAYGHE010000058.1 coordinate 28,672, forward strand.
TTCATCCAGACGATCTACCTTGGGTTAAGGAAATCTTGGCAGCCCACCTCAAGGATAGTTCAGTACCCTACAAATTTGACTATCGATTCCGAACCAAGTCGGGCGAATGGAAATGGATTGCCAACTACGGTAAGGTTGTCATCGAAGATGAAGAGGGTAATCCTTTGCGGATGACTGGTACTCATCGGGATGTTAGCGATATCTACGACGAGCTTCGTTTACGAAAACAAACTGAAGCAGCCTTAGCTAAAAGTGAAGAACAACTAAGGCTAACTTTAGAATTTAACCACATCGGTATTTGGGATTGGAATGTGGAAACAGGGGAAGTTATCTGGAACAACAACCATTTTCGTTTGTTAGGTTTAGAGCCAGAAACATCAGCAAGCTATCAGCTATGGCGCAATTGTGTTCATCTAGAGGATGTTGACCGAATTGAACAGGCTGTATTAAATGCGTTGGCAGAACATAGTAATTTTGAAGATGAATATCGAGTAATTTACCCCGATGGTAGTGTTCACTGGCTCACCGGGAAAGGGCGCGGCGTTTGCAACGAAGCAGGCGAAGCTGTGCGGATGCTGGGCGTTATTATTGATATCAGCGATCGCAAGATTCTAGAGCGAGAACTGGCTCACAAACAAAAGTTATTAGATACTTTCATCAATAGCGCACCCGTTGGGATAACCATCATGGATCGGGATCTCCGTTTCTCATTCATTAATGAAGCATTAGCAGAAATTAATGGCATTCCCGTAGCCGCGCATATTGGCAAAACAACGTGGGAAATTGTCCCTGATTTAGCATCAAAGCAGGAGCAAATCTTTCGTCATCTTTTGACAACGGGTGAACCGATTCTGGATTTGGAAATCAGTGGAGAAACTCCAAAACTCCCCGGTGTAATTAGAACTTGGCTGGCTTCTTATTTTCCGATTCAGTCTGAAACAGATGAACCTATTAGTATAGGCATTGTTGTAGTTGAAATCAGCGATCGCAAACGCGCTGAACAAATGTTAGAGTTGCAAGCGGTAATTACCCGCAACATGGCTGAGGGAATTTGCCTAGCTCGGATCGCAGATGGCGTGTTTGTCTACGCCAATCCTAAATTTGAGCAAATGTTTGGCTATGAACCTGGTGAATTAATTGGTAAGCGTGTGTCCATTGTCAACCGTGGAGACGAACACACTACACCTGAAGAAGTTAATCAGGCAATTACCGCTACTGTTATTCAGCACGGTGAAGCAACCTACGAAGTTCATAATGTTAAAAAAGATGGCACTCCATTCTGGTGTCGGGCGACTAGTTCCATCTTTGAGCATCCTGAATATGGAACCGTCCTTGTCGCTGTCCAACAAGATATCACCGAGCATAAGCAAGCAGAGGAAAAAATCAAAGCCTCTCTCAAAGAAAAAGAGGTATTACTTAAGGAAATTCACCATCGGGTGAAGAACAATTTAGGAATTGTCAGCAGTTTACTGCAAATGCAATGCCGACGCACACAAGATCCTGTGGTGACAGCTATTTTGCGCGATAGCCAAAACCGCATTGCCTCCATTGCCCTAGTTCATGAAAAACTGTACCGCTCTGAAGACCTCTCTGATATTGATTTTGCTCAATATATTCCAGATTTAACAACTCATTTATTTGATTCATATAACGTCAGTTCCAGCCAAATTCAACTGAATATTCAAGTTGATGACGCTAGCCTTGATATTGAAACAGCTATTCCTTGTGGCTTGATTATTAATGAATTGGTTTCCAATGCTTTGAAATACGCTTTCGTTGGTAATCGCGGCGGAAAAATTGAGGTTAAGTTTTATCAAGAATCGGAGTCGACTTTGACACTGATTATTCGAGATAATGGTATCGGTTTACCTGAAAATTTTGATAGCAGAAAAGCTAAAACACTCGGTATAACCCTTGTTCAAGGTTTAGTCAAGCAGCTAAGAGGAAAACTCGAAATTGAATCTCACCAGGGAACACAGTTTAAAATTACTTTTACAAACAGCCGGATATAAAAATGATTGGCATCCCGTCGAACACCAAAAAAGGGACAGCTAGAATCCTTGTTGTTGAAGATGAATATATTCTTGCCATCAACTTACAAGAAAGTTTAGAGTCTCTAGGGTACACTGTTTTAGGTATTGCCGATTCCGCAGAAGAGGCAATCGAAAAAGCATCTAAGTTACGCCCAAACTTGATTTTAATGGATATCAGGTTACGGGGTGAAATCGATGGTATCCAGGCATCTGAGCAAATTTGGCATAATTTGCAAATTCCTGTAATTTACCTCACAGGTCACTCAGATCAAAGTACTGTAGAGCGGGCAACCCTGACATCCCCCTTTGGATATATTCTTAAACCCATCAAAGAGCAAGAACTTTACGTTGCCATTCAAACAGCACTTAATCGCTACGATCGCGAACAATTTTTGAGTTCTGTGTTGCGGGGAATGGGCGATGGGGTGATTGTGGTCGATCTTGAGTTGCGCGTCAAGTACCTAAATCAGGTAGGTGAAGCATTAACAGGGTGGCAATGGGATGAAGCCAAGGGACAGATGTTAACAGAGGTGTTAAAACTTGTTGACGAACAAACTCATCTCCCTGTCCAAAATCCAATTATCAAAGCCCTCCAACAAGAAACGACTATCTATCTAGACAGTGGGATTCTACTAATTAGTAGAGACGGGAAGACTAGACCAGTAGCCGATAGTGCTACTCCCCTGAAAGACAACAGTGGCATGATTACAGGAGCCGTACTAGTTTTTCGGGACGACACACAACGACGGCTAACTGAAGAACGCAATTTCGCCGTGGAACGTGCCCAACAACTAGAAATTCAAGTCACAGAACTTCAACGGGTGAACCAGTTGAAAGAGGATTTTCTCGCCACCACTTCTCATGAAATGCGAACACCCTTGTCAAACATCAAAATGGCAATCTCCGCCCTAGAAAATATTCTTGACCGACAGGGAAGCTTAAATTCAAACGAATTTTCTCCATCTGAATCTGTAGTCCGCTACTTAAATATCTTGCGTGACCAGTGCGAACAAGAATTGGAGCTAGTAGACAATTTACTGTATATCCGCATGATTGATGCAGATGTCTATCCATTGGAATTAACTTCAATTCAACTCCAATACTGGCTACCTCACGTTGCCGAGTATTTTGAAGAAAGAGCTAGAGCTAGGCAACAGACTTTGCAAGTTAATGTTTTGCCAAATTTACCACCTTTAGTTTCAGACTTGCCTAGCCTGACCGAAATTGTCTCAGAGTTACTTAACAATGCTTGTAAATATACTCCGCCTGATGAGCAGATTATGGTAGATGTTCAGGTAATCGACACCCCCAAAAGTCTCATCGATGAGAATGCTGAATCTGGTGGATTAGCTAATTTTCCAGTTTCCCACGTTCAAATTAAAATTAGTAATTCTGGGGTAATAATCCTTAAAAAAGAACAATCTCGAATCTTTGAGCCGTTTTACCGAATTCCTCAGAGCGATCGCTGGCAACATCGCGGTACAGGGTTAGGTTTAGCATTAGTGAAGAAGTTAGTCGAATATCTTCAAGGCACTATTGAAGTTACCAGTTCTCACGGCTGGACAACGTTCACAGTTCTACTACCGTTAAGCCTATCAGAGTGATTATTAACACAACGTTTGCTATTGGCTAACGAGGCTGCTCGATGGGAATTTCGATCGCAAACTCTGCTCCTTGCCCAATAGAAGAATTGCAGGTAATATTTCCCCGGTGTTTTTGAACGATAATCTGATAGCTAATAGATAATCCTAGCCCGCTACCTTTGCCTACAGGTTTTGTGGTAAAAAATGGGTCAAATAAACGCGATCGCAACGACTCTTCTATACCAGGGCCATTATCTGCGATCGCAATTTTGATCGTATTCAAGTCTGTCACCTCTGTGTGAATCTTAATCTGGGGAGTAGGAAGGAGCCACTGCGGTTTTGGGGTTTCTCCAAGTGCAGCAACTTGCGTGTCTCCCCAAGTGGAATAACTGTTATCAACTGGTGTTAAGGAATAAGGATTAGAAGATTGATTCCCCAATTTCTCTTCTATTGCATCAATAGCATTATTCAATAAATGCATGAATACTTGGTTTAGACCACTTGCATAACAAGTTACTAGGGGTAAATTACCATAATTTTTGACTACAATAATTGCCGGGCGGTCTGTTGATTCCCTAAGTCGATGTTGTAGCATCACCAGAGTGTTTTCAATGTCTTCATGGATATTTACCCGCTTCATCTCTGCTTCGTCATGCCGAGAAAAGTGTTGTAGCGCCAAGACTATTTCCCGGATGCGATCGGAGCCTCTATACATTGCACCTATAAGATTTTGCAAATCATTAATCACAAAATTCAAGTCTATCTCTTTGGCTATTTCCTGAATTTTGGATGTAGGTTTTGGATATTCTTGTTGATAAACTTCAATCAGATTCACTAGGTCTTGCACATATTGACCAGCATATTGGAGATTACCATAAATAAAACTAATGGGGTTATTAATTTCATGAGCTAGCCCAGCCACTAACTGCCCCAGTGCTACCATTTTTTCATTCTGAATTTGTTGAACTTGAGCGGCTTTTAAGTTGTCAAGGGCATTTTGTAATAAAAAGTTTTTTTCTTGCAGTTTAACTTGGAGCAAGCGTAAATTAATTTGATTTTCAATTCGTAATACAACCTCTGCTCCATGAAAAGGTTTGGCAATATAATCTACACCACCGACATCAAAGGCTTTTACCTTATCTACAACATCATCTAGAGCGCTGATGAAAATTACTGGAATTTGGGAAGTTTTATCGTCAGCTTTTAGTTGTTGACAAACTTGATAGCCATCCATATCTGGCATATTGATATCTAGCAAAATTACATCTGGTAAAACCATTTGACACGCAGTCAGCGCCATTTTACCGTTTAAGGCTTTACGAACTTCAAAACCTTGGGCAGTCAACATTGCCGATAAAAGCCTTAAATTATCTGGGGTATCATCGACTACTAAAATATTTCTTTTATGATGGTTAGTTTGATTAAAATGCATTATTATCAAAAACTATGCGTATATTTATTTAGTATAGTAAATGCTTCTTTGAAATCACCCTGAGATTTGTTGATTAAGTTCACCAAAATAGTTATATTTATAGTTTAACTCCCACTGTAGCTGAGAGGATTGCCAACCATGAAAACTCTGGCCATTTATGAGTTTTATGAACTTAAGAGGTTAGTTATAGCAGTATATTAGATAGCACGTTCAAATTATCTAGACCAGCGTAAATCACGAGAATTTGACCTGCTACTTGATAGCTACCATTGAGGTGCTGCGGCAAGTAATTGAATAACCAATTGTTGTTCTATGGGTTGAGAAAATAGATATCCTTGAGCAAAATTACAGTTTAAACTTCTCAACTGGGCTAATTGTTCTTGTGTTTCAACGCCTTCAGCGATCGCACTCATACCCATTGAGTTGGCAATACCAATCATCGCTGGTACTAATTCCATATTCTCTTGCATCCGTTGAACGAAAGATTTATCAATTTTGAGCGCATTTAAAGGAAAGCTATGCAAGTAACTTAAAGATGAATATCCTGTACCAAAGTCATCCATAATCAGCTTGATTTTCCGCTTTTTTAGTTGTTGAAAAATTATTTTAATTGCATTAGTATTTTCCATAATTACACTTTCTGTAATTTCTAATTCTAAATATGCAGGATTTATTTTGGTTTCATAAATTATGCGATCAATTTGTTCTACAAAATTCGGTTGCAAAAATAATCTGGCACTCAAATTGACACTCATCGTTAGAGGTTCTGGTGTTACTGGGTGATTTTGCCAGATGCTTAGTTGATAACAAGCTGACTTTAACACCCAAGTATTTATAGCATTAATCAAGCCTGTTTCTTCTGCCACAGGAATAAATTCTACGGGCACAACCAAACCGCGAATTGGATGTTGCCAGCGTATCAAGGCTTCAAATCCAGAAATTCTGCCTGTTGTTAGAGAAACAATTGGCTGATAGTAAACAAGAAATTCTTGCCTTTCAACAGCCCTTCGTAGGTCATTTTCTAACTCTAAAAGCTGAATAGCTTCTTGATGCATCGCTGGATTGAAAACATGATATTTGGCTTTTCCTTGAGCCTTGGCTCGATACATTGCCGTATCAGCATCACGCAGTAAATACTCTGGAAGATCGTAATCTTTATTACCCCAAGTAATACCAATACTGGCATTCATAAATACTTCGTATCTTGACAGTTTAAAAGCAAGTGATAGCTGTTGCAGAATTCTTTCAGCAACTTGGATTGCAATATTAATATCTGTGATATTCTCTAAAAGAATTCCAAATTCGTCACCGCCCAATCGTGCTAGAGTATCAATAGGTATCAAACATGCTTGCAGACGATGAGCGATCGCTATGAGCAACTCATCTCCCACCAAATGACCAAGGGAGTCGTTAATAACTTTGAAGCGATCGCAGTCTAAAAAAAGCACCGCAAACTGATAACTAGATTCTTGCTTGGCTCGGTTGAGAGCGTTCTCTAGTCGCCTCATAAACAAAACTCGGTTTGGTAATCCAGTCAGTGAATCATGCAGCGCTATATCTAGCAGTTGACTTTGCAATTTCTGGCGGGAATTGATTTCTTGTTGAAGTTTTTGCAGGGCTTTTTCTAGCTCTCCAGTTCGCTCTTTTACCCGATATTCCAATTCAATATTTAGTTTTAATATTTCTAATCGTGCCGATCTCAATGCCAGTTGATTTTGCACCCGCACTAAAACTTCTTGAAACTCAAAAGGTTTGGTAATGTAGTCTACACCACCTACCCTAAAGGCTTTAACTTTGTCAAAAACATCATCTAAAGCGCTAATAAAAATCACCGGGATATCGGCTGTTAGCTCCCAAGCTTTAAAGGTTTGACAAATTTCATAGCCATCTACTTCTGGCATCATAATATCGAGTAAAATCAGGTCTGGCAGAAGTGTTTGAGTTGCTGTCAGCGCCATTTGCCAGTTTAAAGCTTTCCGAACGTTATACCCTTCCCTTGTCAATATTGAGGATAAAACCCGCAGGTTATCCGCCATATCGTCAATGATCAAAATATCTTTTTTATTAGGGTCTAAATGTTCGTACTTCATTCTACGTTTTTTCTAGTTAATTCCATAATTTTCTCAAACTGGTAGTTATTTGCTAAATCCCTGAGAGCTTGGGAAACCTGAACATTATCTGCGGGAATTTGCTGGATTAACTCTAAAATTAGTTCATCACTACAACTGGCTGCGGCATAATGGATCTTTTGCAGCCAATCGGCTGGCATTTGCGATAAAAGGTTTAGGAGTTCAGCAACACTGACAAATATCTGTGTAGCTTGATCGGTAACTGCTATGTTTAGATTTTCTACTTGGTTGGTATACTTTACACCCAGATGTTGGCTCAGTTTTTCCAATAATACTTCTTGTGTGAATGGCTTGCGAATAAAATCGTCACAGCCAATAGACAAAATTTTCTGGCGTTCTTCTTCAAAGGCGCTAGCTGTGAGGGCAATAATAATCGTGTGTTTGTTGTAACAATTTTGCCATGCCTCAGAAATGTCGGTAGGGAAAGCCAAGGGTGTTGGCGATCGCAAAATAGATGTATCATCAGTATCATTTTCCATAACACCAGTTATTTCTGATGTAAGAGAGGCTTTCCATAGAATTTCAGAGTCACCCGAATCAACTCCTCCGTTAAGGTGCTGGCTCCCCGATGAGGCGAGTTGTTTAAATTTTGGGAACCTCCGCAACGTATTGTCTACACCATGTCCTATTTTTTTACCTTTAATCATTCTTGTAGCTTCATAACCGTCCATCACAGGCATTCGCATATCCATAAAAATCAAGTGTGGTTGCCAAGATTCCCAATTTGCAACTGCTTCTTGCCCATTTGCTGCTTCTCTAACTTGAAAACCCAGAGAAGTGAGAATTTTAACTAGCAACAAACGGCTTTCTTGGGAATCGTCAACTACTAAAATCCGGTATGCTTTTTCAGTAGCTACTAAAGCTAGAGTTTGGAATTTAATTTGGTGCGGTGGTATTTCTCTGGGACAAGCTAAAGCGATTTGAATATCAAAAGTGAATGTACTACCAGTACCAAAAGTACTGTTAACGCTAATATTTCCCCCCATAAGTTGCACGTATTTGCGGCTAATGGCTAAACCTAACCCCGTCCCTTGCTGCGATTTTCTACCGATTTCGGTTTGCTCAAAAGCTTCAAACAGCAAGTCAATTTCTTTTGGGGTAATACCGCAGCCAGTGTCTTCTACCTCGAAGATTAGGGATTGGGGTGAAGAGGCAGAGGAGCAGGGGGCAGGGAGCAAGGGGGAGAATGAAGAATTACTTTTTTCTTCTTTCCTCTCGGTTCCATGTTCACCAGTCCCCAGTCCCCAGTCCCCAGCCCCCAATCTCACCCGTAGCGTCACTCTCCCTGTATCAGTAAATTTGATGGCATTACCCAAAAGGTTGAGCAAGACTTGACACAGTTTATTTTCATCTGTTTCTATGTATTGAGGAATATTTTGTGGGTATTCAAAGATTAATTCTAAATTTTTAGATGCAGCCCGCAAGTGCAACATCTCTTCTAAGTTTTTCAATAGATGAATTAAGTCGAAACTGCTGAGATTTAAGGTGATTCTGCCAGCTTCGATTTTAGACATTTCGAGAATGTCGTTAATTAAGTTAAGTAGATGTTCGCCAGCCCGATTAATAATTGCCAAGTTTTCTTGATGTTCTTTAGATAGAGAATAATCTTGGCTCATGACTTGGGTGAAACCAAGAATGGCGTTGAGTGGGGTGCGTAGTTCGTGGCTCATGTTAGCCAGGAATTCGCTTTTGGCGAGGTTGGCGGCGGCGCTTCGTGCTGCTTCCCGAATGGCTGCTTGTTGTTCCTGTGCGGCGATCTTTTGCGATTGAATCAGTTCTTCTTGAGTGGTTTGCAGTTGCTTAATAAGTTCCTGGAACTCTTCAGTACGTTTTGCAACTTGAGCTTCTAAGGTGCGATTGTATTCTGCTAATAATTTTTCTGCTTGTTTGCGTTCGCTGATATCAAAAAAGGTAGCCATCGCAAAAGCCAAATTTCCCGATTCATCATAGATAGGCTTGCCTAAAACTTCAATGGGAATAATCTTGTCAAGATGACGAACTTCCATATCATCAATCCTGGTGCTTTCTCCAAGCAATGCTCTCAAAATTGGTAGGCGATCGCTAGGGTAAAGTTGATCTGTCCCGTTAAGGTAAGCTTGATATACTTCTGACAATTGCTCGGCGTTAACTTCTGCGTAGACGCGTAGCGGCTTGTCTCCTTGACCAAGAATTTGCTGCCCAATATGGTTTGTATAATAAGGTTCACCTTCAGCATCTATAATAAATATACCCACTGGCATAGCTTCTAAAAATTGAGTTAGCCGACTCTGACTCTTAGATAGAGCCTCATTTAAAAGTTGCATCTGAGCATTCTTCGCTGACAAAACACTGAAGGATGTTTGCAATTGCTTTGCCATAGTTTCAAATGATTTGGCTAGTTCCCCCAACTCATCGGAGCGTTGAATTTCGGGTGTTTGCTCCCATTCCCCTTGAGCAATTTTCTTGGCTGATGTATTTAATTGTAAAATGGGCTTAATTACCCAACGAGCAGTCAAAACCCCAATTCTTGTAGCCACCAACAAAGCAACTATGCACAATAAAATGGTGATGCGGGTATTAGCATTAATTTGCTCCATAAACTCGCCTTCAGGAATCACCGCTACGATTAGCCAATCTAAACCTAGTTCGTCCCTCCAATTTTTTACTTGCACAAAATAACGCATTCCATCGGCGCTAAAAGTTAGCTGTTGCTTCCCCACAACAAACCCAAGACTACCAAAGCGTTTTTTTAAAGATTCAGTTGTGAGCCGAATTAAAGGATTTTTACTTTCTAATCCTGATAGACGTTTGATTTGACCATTAATGATGGTATATGGTCGCTCGCTAGAAGAAGCCACTATTAACCCGGAACGTTCTAAAATAAAAGTTTTACCCAATTGTTCGGTGTTTAAGTTGGCTAAAAAGCTGCTGATTTGCGACAAAATTAAATCAACACTAATTACCCCAATAAGTTTGTGAGTTTGATCGTAAACAGGATAGCTGGAAGATATCGATAAAATTTCTGGTTTATCTTCCCATTGATAAATTTGACTCCAAACGGGTTTACCTGCTTCGACTGCATCTGTATACCACGCTTCTGTCCGAGGATCGTAATCTTTGACTTGCTGAAGCTGGCGGCGATTTCCCTTCAAGTCTGAATTATAAATAAAAAGTTTCCCCATGCCATGCTTTTGACTAACTTCATTAATCAATAACTCGCCATTATCTAAACGTTCAATACCGATAAATTCTCCTTTGGGGTTGGCAAAACTGTTGTAGCCAACATTGAAAACCTGCATTTGTTTCCAAAAGTAACTTCCGGTGGTTTTAAAGTCAGAAAGGTTGAGCAACCCTAGTTCAACCGCGTCTAAATTGATTTGATTTATTTGCTTCGGAGCTGTTAAATAGTTATTAAGATGTTGTTCAATGCGATCGCAGATTTCATTTTCTAATTGAGTAGCAAGCTGCCTTACCGCTTTTTGCCCATTTTGATACGAAAGATAGCTCACAAGCCCCACCGCTCCAAAAATTTGCAATATAAAGGGGACAATCAGAACATACTTGAGAGGCATCTTGGCGTAAACTTTGCCAACTAAGCGATTAAGAGATTTGACGGGCTGAAGTTTGGATAACATTGTTGTTTAATTCTTCCCCAGCATATATTAGAGGCTTTTTTGCTACTTCAGCTACATTTTATACTAGAATTTTTATAGTGTGTCATCACTTTGACTATGACATCTCTCAATACTTCTTGCATAAGTACTCTTCACACATAAACTTAATTCAGTAATCCCGGAAAAATACTTTTTTCATTTGAGGAAAGGGGGTTGGGGAGTGAGATTTTTGGTTACTGAATCGATGGTTTAAAAGTGTAATTTGGAAATTGATTTTAGAGAAAATGGTAAAGGATGAATTTCAACTCTTACTCTTTAACCAAGAAGTATTGTGACATTCTTGAAAAAATTGAGTGTAAAGAAAGCATTAAGAATATAGTTCGTATACTTGCCTGACTAGTTAAGTTTTTCAAACCCCCAATTTTAAACTTTGCATAGGTGCAGCCCGTCATAGACATCCGGCTTAAATTTGCTTAGTTTTATCTGGCAATGTATCAGTACATTTCATCGGATAAACTGAAATTTAACCGATCAGGTACAGTATGCCATTCAAAAATTCAGGTTGCCATTAACACCCAATCCTAAATTTCATTTTTAATTGCTCAGGTCTTGATTTTTTGTTTCAAAACCTCTGAAATTGCACAAAAACCTATATTTAACTACAACAATTTTAAAATTGTCATGCAAACACACAGTAAAAACAAAAAAAATCCAAGAAAATTTACTTAGTGTTTTTTATTATAAATAAATGTGAATTTTATTATATAAATGTGTCAATTTTATCGCCAATTTGTAAAATTTTTCCGGCTGAGGATTGGGGCAATTGGGTGTTAACACTCAATCTGTAAAAGTGATTAAAAGGCGATGAAGCAACCCAATTAGGTAGAGTTGCTTGTCGTTGGGTTGTAAAGATTTTTTGAAAGTTGGGGTAAGCTTCACCTAAGTAAGAATCGCGTGTTGGAACTATACAACGCTGGCATGGATTAGCCCCAAAAAAGTCTACACCTCCGACTCGAAAAGAGACTAAATCACCTTGTTCACTAAATAGCTGATCTTCCCAAAATGCTGGTACACCATCAATTTCGATATTGGCACGCATTCGACGGCGCATTTCATCTACACTTAAACCAGGAAACCAAGAAGCTACTTCTGTCAAGGTTGCTGTACTAATTACCGTTGGGCCTGGTGAGTGTGTATCATCAGGAAACCCCATCAGAGAGTTTTGCCTGAATGTGACAGCAAACTCAAAATAATTACTTAAAGCTGCTTCTAAGGCTTGCCGTTCGTCATCCAGATGAAAAGTTTGTTGGAAGTCAATGCCTGGGATTTGTAGCGAGATAGTTCTATTTAAGAGTGCAAATTGCACCCTTAGTAAATGGATTTTAGCATTACGCTTGCCATTGACAAATTTACCCTGTTCGTCAAAAATAGCAAACTCGCGGTCATGCTGTAGTGCGCCACTGGGAAGAACTCCAGCGCTCTCAACTTCAACAGCATCAAGAGATTTAACTGGATACAGTAAAATCTTGGCTAGGTAAGGCATCATAACAATTTTGGATTTTGGATTTTGGATTTTAGATTGGTTTAACAGTTCCTAATCTAAATGGGACTTACGCAAAACCTATACGGTAAGAGCAAAACCCTGTGGGTACTCCGATTGTTTGCGTAAGTCCCGTAAAATCTAAAATTCTTTTGTGATTAATTTTGTTAATTTATGGATATACTGGCGATTTATCTATTCCCCCGATATGATTTAGTGGCCAGAAGCGAACTATAGCCCGTCCAATAATATTCTGGCGGGGGACAACACCCCAGCAGCGCCCATCGTAACTATTGGCGCGATTATCACCTAATACTAGGTATGAATCATCTGGTATAGTCTGGGGTTTTGCCAAAAAAGGTGGTTGTGCGCCTGATTGACAAACATCAATAACTGTGCTTTGCCCAGAACCGAGATAATTAGTTTCTGGTAGCGGTTTGTTGTTAATATAAACTTTGCCATCTCTCAGTTGTATTTGTTCTCCAGGTAAGCCAATTACCCGTTTAATAAAAGCATCTTGATATTGTTCTTTTTGTAGCTCTTTCGTAGGTGAAAATACTACGATATCTCCGCGTTGAGGATCGGCAAATCTATATTTCAACTTATCGACAATAATTTTGTCTGCCTCCCACTGGTTTGGCGTACCATGCAGAGTTGGTTCCATCGATCCAGAAGGAATCCAGCGTGCTTCAGCAACAAAGGTACGAATTCCCAGAGCCAGAACAATACTTAATACAATTGTTCTACCTAGCTCTGCGATCCAAGAATTATCAGGTTGTTGACTAGAGTTATTATCAGACACTTGGTTTTGCATGAAATTACTGAACGGAAGGAAAGATGTAGGTAATTAACTCGCCTAGTGAGACTTTATCTATTAATCTTAACGGGAAAAATTTAATTTTCTAGTTATGTTCGCATCTTGACTACCAATTTTAGATTGTAGATTTTAGATTTTGGATTGGGGATGTTTTATTTTGGTTATGACTCGCCCTCTGGTGGGCGAAACCAATTTCCAATTCCCTAGCTGTGTCCTTTATAGGATAAAGCCAATCCCAAATCTAAGTTGCCTTAGAAGCCTACCAGCAGGTGCGACCTAAAATCCAAATATTGATTGGCGAAGTTCTTCATAGATTTAAAATAAACTTTTTTTTTAACAGGCGGCAAAAAATTTAACACTAAGAACGCGACTAAGTTTAACCTAAAATCATAGTTGTCTGTAATATATATCTCCTTGTGTGAACATTAGTCCTATGTCATCTTCAAAAAGTTTACTGATTCGCCACGCTCGCATAATTTTACCCAATGGTGAACTGATGATTGGGGATGTGTTGACGCGCGATCGCCAAATAGTCGAAGTTGCGCCAGAAATCTCCCAAACAGCACTAGCCACTGAAATTGACGCAGAAGGGTTAACTTTGTTGCCAGGAGTTATCGATCCGCAGGTACATTTCCGCGAACCTGGACTAGAACACAAGGAAGATTTATTCACCGCCAGTTGTGCCTGCGCTAAAGGCGGAGTCACTTCTTTTTTAGAAATGCCCAATACGCGCCCCCTAACAACGACACAGCAGGCTTTAGACGACAAACTACAACGGGCCTCACAGAAATCCTTGGTTAATTATGGCTTTTTTATTGGGGCAACAGCAGAGAATCTCCCAGACTTGCTTTTAGCCAAGCCAGCATCAGGAATTAAGATTTTTATGGGGTCGATGCATGGTCAATTGCTGGTTGATGGTGAAACAGCATTGGAGGCGATATTTGCTAAAGGCGATCGCTTGATTGCCGTTCATGCCGAAGACCAAGCTAGAATCAACCAACGTCGCCAAGAATTTGCCAACATCCACGATCCAGCCGTTCACTCGCAAATTCAAGATAATCAAGCGGCGTTGCTGGCAACCCAACTGGCATTAAAACTTTCTCAAAAATATCAACGTCGTTTGCATATTCTCCATCTGTCAACTGCCGAAGAAGCAGATTTGCTGCGTCAAGAAAAACCTAGTTGGGTTACAGCAGAAGTAACGCCACAGCATTTGGTGTTGAATACCAGTGCTTATGAAAAGATTGGTACTTTAGCACAGATGAATCCACCATTGCGATCGCCCCACGATAACGAAGTTCTTTGGCAAGCTTTGCGCGATGGCGTGATTGATTTCATCGCCACAGATCATGCACCCCACACCTTAGAAGAAAAAGCTCAAGAATACCCTAATAGTCCTTCGGGAATGCCTGGGGTGGAAACTTCCCTAGCTTTGATGTTAACTGCGGCAATGGAGGGAAAGTGTACTGTTGCCCAAGTTGTGAACTGGATGTCTAAGAATGTAGCTGTAGCTTATGGTATTCCCAATAAAGGAGCGATCGCACCTGGTTATGATGCCGATTTAGTGCTTGTAGATTTAAACACATATCGTCCAGTCCGGCGCGAGGAACTTTTAACCAAATGCCGTTGGAGTCCTTTTGAAGGCTGGAACCTTACCGGCTGGGCTACAACCACCATCGTTGGCGGTGAGATAGTTTATGACAAAGGTCAGGTAAATACGCTAGTACGGGGTCAAGCTTTAACTTTCTTGTAGAAATATTTATTTAATATTACGTATATATAAAGAAATATATATCAAAGCCATACTTGAAATGGCAAGATTTTCACCTATCCATAGTTGAGACTAGACCAATGTGGTTTGATTAAAGCTAAGAGGCGAAAATCCTTGTTTTTCTTCAATACCCTTTCGTTAAAAGGGTATTGAATTGTCGCCATATCAGAAGTTGCAACTTTCCAGAAACTATGCCTAAAAAGATAGTTATAGAAAGAAATAATCAAGGAGAATTGCTATGTCCTTCAAAATTTTAGCTTTAGACGGTGGCGGTATTCGTGGAGTTGTCGCAGCAAAAATACTTCAACAAGTAGAACAAGAAATTAGAAAGCAGGGGAAAGGGAACTCCTTACACGAATATTTTGACCTAATTGCTGGCACTTCTACTGGTTCAATATTAACAGGAGGAATTGCTGTCGGAAAAGAGAGTGATGAACTTATTAAACTCTATACAGATAGAGGTAAAGACATATTTCCGCCCAATAGAAAAGAGTACTATAAAAACTTGCCATCTATTATCAAATCAATTATTGATGTATTCTCAGAATCTAAGTATTCTCATGATGGAATTATTAGCGTCCTTAAAGATGTGTATAAATCCACAAAAATAAAGGATATTGAAAAACCTATTATCTTAATTCTTGCTTACGATACCCTATATCGAAACACTACCTTTTTTACAAACTGTCATCCCGATTTAGGAGATAGATGGTACGATGACTGTTATTTATGGGAGATATGTACCGCTTCTGCTTCAGCTCCTACTTTTTTTCCACCATATAAATTAGAACCTCGAGATAAAGATAAATTTGGTGATTGGGAATTTCCTCATATTGATGGAGGGGTTTCTGCTAACAACCCCTGTCTTGCAGCTTTGAGTCTACTTATGAGGATCAGTCAATCTTCAGTTTCTCCAGAAATTAAACAAAGATATAAACTAGATAATCTGAAATTGGAAGATATTTCTATCCTTTCTATTGGCACGGGTCAAACTGGTAAACCCTATCAATATAAGCAAATAAGCAGATGGAGAGGCTTAGACTGGATACAAAATTTGACTAATATCTTTATGGAACCGACATCTGAGATTGATAGTACGATTTGCCGCCAAATTATGGGTGGATACGAATCTAAACGTTACTTACGCCTTCAGTTTGAATTAAATGAAACGTTCAAGCCTAAGCCAAAAGAAACTCATAAAGATCCTCGTATTGTCTTACCTCCAGAAGATCGAAAAAACCGATTCACAGGTAAAAAAGTCACTGAAGAAATGGATAACACTAGTCCAGAGATTATTCAGCAGTTAATAGATACTACTTCTGCATTCATTGATCGAGGTCTTACGTACTATACAAGAGACGCTTCTGGCGCTCCGATCAAAAAGGCGATCGCCTCTTTTATTAAAGACAACTAGTGCATTCACGTAGGCATATTAATGCTAACTAATATAGGATAAATATCTCGTATTTCTACGATAATTATGTAGAAATACGAGATGTTTTATTTAAAGTTAATATCGGTGTTAATTACAGATGTCAATAAAATAATTTATTGCTATTAAAAATTACTTGAATTAATTTTTAAACATTTCATAAATCAGTATTATTGTGTATATATTATGACTTTGGTTCGAGTATAGTGGATATAAGGAAAAGTTAAACAACTTCTATAAAACTTGATGTAGTTTAACTCTTATCTACTAGCTTTAGCCGCTAAATAATCCAGATTTGTTCTTTTAATGACAGTAGAGAACCAATCGGGTTAAATCAAGCTGACTAAGTTCTGCAAAAACTCTTATTTAACCCAACAACAGTTTAGATTTTCTTAATTCATCCACTATATAAATCAGTTAAAAACTGATTATTGCAGCAATAAAGCTGTTAGTTACAGAATTTTTTCATTTATTTTGGCTTGAGATAAACAACAATGTTAGTAATTGACAGTGGTGAACGTGGTAGTGGCAGATAGAACGAGTGTGGAATTCTCCCTCGACTATTAGCAGAAATTTTTTTAGTATTGCGACCTAAAAAAGTGAACTCTTTCGTACATCGGTTGGGAGATGAGCTTAGATAGCAGCAATGGCTTCGCTCAGGGCACAATTGAATGGTATAAGTTCAACTTGACGAGTGCCACTATTCTCATAAGTCAAACTTAAGTTTAAATAACTATCTGGTTTGTAGGGCAATCTTTCCGCCCATTCAAGCGCCACAATTCCTGGTATGACTTCAACCCCTTCCCAATAACTTTCTAAGTTCAGGGCTGCAACTTCTTGTGGTTCTAAGCGATATAAATCTAGGTGGTAAAGGGGGAGCCGTCCCTCAGTGTACTCATTAATCAGGGTGAAAGTGGGGCTGACAATAGGTTCAGTAATTCCCAAACCTTTGCCAATACCTTGAACTAGGGTAGTTTTACCAGCACCTAAATCACCTTCTAGTAAAATTACGCTGCCAGGAGTCAGGGATTCACCGAGAGTAATACCTAAGCGTAGTGTTGCCTCTGTATCTGCAAGAAAAATTTTCATAATTTGGGAATGGGGCATTGGTTATTCACTAATGACAAATTTTCATCTTCCTTAATTTTGAATTTTGTTAACGCATTGTAAAGCCTTCTCTTTCAGAGACGCGAACGCTTAGAGCGAGTCCGCGAGCGTCATTTTGAATTTTGAATTCCCCGAAGGGACTGACCTTTACCGTACCACCGCAATAATACTTGTGCTAGTTTCTGCGGATTGTGACGGACAAAACCCGTCTCATCTTCATACAAAACATTAGCTGCAACAATCCTTCGCCCTAACTGAGTGACGGCTTCTCTATCTAGAAAAACGGGGTGGGAATTTTGTTCGGCGTAGCGGATGAGTGATTGCTCTGAGGGGGATTTTTTGTGGATTAACACAGCATCAAATAGCCGTCTTTGCCCACAAGCAGCATCAATTGCTCTAATGTGATCTGCAACAGTGTAGCCTTCAGTTTCTCCTGGCTGAGTCATGATATTGCAGATATAAATACGGGGGGCATCTGTTTGAGCGATCGCATCGGCAATTTCTGGTACTAATAAATTAGGAATCAAACTTGTATAAAGGCTACCTGGGCCAATAATGATGTAATCAGCTTCTTTAATTGCCTTAATTGCTGCTGGTACCGCCGGTGGATTATTGGGAATGCAGCCAATTTTGACAATTTTCCCTCCAGCTTTGGGAATGCTAGACTCCCCGTCAATACGACGACCATCGGCTAATTCTGCCCAGAGGCGAACATCACTGAGAGTTGCTGGTAGTACTTGTCCCCGTACCGCTAGCACCTTAGAACTGGCTGCAACTGCTTGTTCTAAATCTCCAGTAATATCACTCATTGCCGTTAAAAACAAATTACCAAAACTGTGACCCGTTAACCCATCTCCAGCCCGAAAACGGTATTGAAACAATTCTGTTAATAATTTTTCTTCGTCTGCTAGTGCAGCCAAACAATTGCGAATATCCCCTGGTGGTAGCACTCCAAATTCTTGACGCAACCGCCCAGAAGAACCGCCATCATCGGCGACGGTGACAATAGCAGTAATATTAGCGCTGTAGGTTTTTAGTCCCCTCAACAACGTAGAAAGCCCCGTACCACCACCAATTACTACTATTTTTGGGCCTCGGTACAATCGATGATGTGCTAGCAAGACATCGATGAGTTCTTCTCCCCCTTCTGCCCTTAGTACCTTAGTAATTGAGCCGACAGTCCGAGTTTGCCCCCAAAGCACTAACAGCAAGCCGCCAAGCAGTACCAAAGGGCCGCTGATATAGTTGGGTAAGATGTTGGTGATTACTCCCAAAAAACCCCTAACCAACTCAAACATCCAAAAAATCGGGGTCAGCTTAATCCAAATAGCTAACCCCAAACTCGCCAGCAGTACACCTCCAACACTGATTAACAACCAACGTTTTACCGATAGTCCGGGGGATAACCATTTGAACCACTGATTAACCCGATAGGAAGTACGAGAACGCGACTGCTTTTGCAGGGCGTTGAGGGCTTGTCTGAGAAAACCAATTGACATACCTGATTTACAGCAGTGCTACAAACAATAATTTACAGAAAATGTACACCACTTGGTTTAAAACATGAGGCGTGAAACTATTATATTTGTCTATCCCATTAGACTAAGAGCTAGTGGTCAAAATTGCCAGTACTTCTAGTTAAACAATACCCTGGCTTTGTAAAAGTGAATTGAATGGAAAAACGAATTTTAGGATTAGATCCCGGACTGGCAACTTTAGGGTTTGGGGTAATTACCTGCACACAAATTGCCAAGAAGGTGCCAGAAACTACAGTCAATATGCTGGATTTTGGAGTAATTAAAACCTCAGCAGGTGTAGAAATGGGGCTGAGGCTATGTACCTTGTTTGATGATTTACATACCGTGATGGAAGAATTTCAACCAGATTTGGTTGCGATCGAGAAACTATTCTTCTATCGGATGTCAAATACAATTCTGGTTGCACAGGCGCGGGGTGTACTGATTTTGGTGTTGGGCCAGCGTCGTCTTCCTTATGTAGAGTTTACCCCAGCTCAAATTAAGCAAGCTCTGACGGGGTATGGTAATGCGGATAAGTTAGATGTGCAAGAGGCGGTAGCGCGGGAGTTAGATTTAGATGAAATTCCCAAGCCGGATGATGCTGCGGATGCTTTGGCGGTAGCTTTGGCAGCTTCGTATCAGCTGTAGGTGTAAAACGAGATTGCCAAGGTATTGAATTGTTCAACTGGTGAGCTTTGAGAATTTGAACCAGATGATAGTGATGGGAACGTTAACTACTTGTTTAGCAATGGTGGGATTCACAGAAGCGGCTGACCTTTCTGGTGGGATGAAACAACGAGTTGCGATCGCTCGCGCCCTTTCCATCCGTCCCCAAGTTTTGATTCTCGATGAACCCTTTGGGGCATTAGATGCCACTAGTTTTAACTAATCCAAACAGCTTTTGATGTTCCATAAGATAAGGAACAGCGTCAGTGGCATCACCACGGAGAACAGCGAAAAATGGTATAAACAACGAAACACCATTTCTGTAGAAATTCAGTCTAAAGGTTGGTTGAGAGCGATCGCCTTTAAAGAGTACAACTAGGCGCTGCGGTAACGTTAGCGAGTTATCGAGCGCCCGTGGGAGCGTCATTACGAATTCTGTTTTGATAAATCCATCAAATTTGCCAGCTTGTAAACTACCCGCGCTCCAACATTACCATCCCACTCGGCATCACCGACTTCACAGATATCAAAGCCAATAATTTTTCTCCCACTCTTGACTAATTCCCGGAACAGACAAAATGTTTGCTCTAATTCCAACCCACCTGGAACCGGAGTACCTGTACTGGGACAAAGTTTTGGATCTAAACCATCGACATCAAAGCTAATGTAAACAAACTCAGGTAAATGACTGATAATTTCTCGGCATAGATCAAGCCAAGTTGTTCCAGAGTAGAGCTTTTGCTTAATGGCTGGGTCGTAATATGCAATAATGCGACTGTCAGATTCGTCTATCAGTTGCACTTCATCGTGACTAATATCACGCAAACCCACCTGCACTAGCTTGGAAATTTGCGGTATTTTCATTGCATTAAACATAATCGACGCATGGGAAAATTCAAATCCCTCATAACCATCGCGTAAATCTGCGTGGGCATCAATGTGCAAAATGCCATAGTTGGCGTAGTTAGCCGCTAATGCTTGGAAATAACCTAACGGTGAACTGTGATCCCCACCAATAACTGCGACTCCCTTACCCTTATTAATTGCTTCTTGGCAATTGTCAAACAGCCATTGATTTACCTGTTGTCCAGCTTGATTAATTTCTCTGAGGACAGGTGTTAAATCTGGTGCATCTGAGAGTTCTTTGCCTTGGGCTAATCGCTCAATAATTTTTGCTGCCAAGGTGCGGTAATATGTATTTTTTTCTAAAATATCTTGGGGAATTTCTACCATGAAAATTCCCTGCTTCCAACCATTAGGGTTATCGAAATCGAATAAATCTAGTTGAGTCGAAGCATCAAGAACTCGCTGGGGGCCATTAGCTGTGCCCGCGCCATAAGAAACAGTGACTTCCCACGGCACACCAAAGACAATCAGGTTTGCAGATTCATAATCGCAGGGCAAACCTAAGAGGTTGCCATTTATTTCACCTACGCCGCTAGGATTGTAGTCTTGTAGTTGATTAATCATCGATTATCTTCTGGATTTACGTGGATAGACAGCACGCCGCCTAGTGGACATCTGCATTGTAATCAAAATTTTTCATAGACGGTTAACTACAGCGCCTCTATTACTTGGTCGAAATTGCGGTGATATATCTGTTGGCTGTAGTCCTGCGATTCTTTGTCTGACAAGTGGGGTGATGTCCACGACTGGCTACGCCTACGCCCTTTTTGCTCGACAATTGGTGTAATATCATGTTCGGCAAATCACTTAATAATATGTCATTGCGAATGCAACGAAGTGGAATGAAGCAATCGCAAAGGTTTGGGATTGCCGCGCAACGCTTGCAATGACATAAGTATTAAGTCGAACATGATATAAAAAGGTGGAAGCATCGAGTTCAGAGGTGGAGCGATCGCATGATTGCTCAATCTTACGACTTAGGAGACAGTTCAAAAGCCATCTGTGAACGATAAAAACAGACATCGAATTCCACGAAAAAATTCATGCGTCCTAAAAGTAACGACACATCATGCTTAACGTCAGAGGTTGGGACTGCATCAATATCTCCAAACACATCACGGCTTTCAACGAAGATAAATCTTTGTGAATTAAGCATCGTTTACCTGTTTGTCTTGTTCTAGCAGTGCAGCTAGTTTATTAGCAGCTTCATGAGAATTATAGGGAGACCACACATTATAGGTGACTCCTGGCTGTAACGATAATGCTTCTTCTTCGGTCGCTAGTTCTTGAACTAAAAATTGCATGACCTTGAGTTTATCTGCACGAGATAGCTTGTGTAAGGCTGGGAATAAATCTGCTGCGCTCATATCAAGTTGAAGATAACGGCTAAATACTTTTTATATTTTTACAACTACTATAAGGTGATTACAAAGTTTGTGGCGTAGGCGTAGCCCGCCGCAGGCATCGCTATTGGTCAATTCTCAAATTAAAACAAAGCGATCGCCTTTTTTGCTCGATAGTTGGTGTAAAAAGGTTCAAGCTTCGAGTTCAGAGGTGGAGCGATCGCCCTTTTTACTCGACAGTTGGTGTAAAAAGGTTCAATATTTGAGTTCAGAGGTGGAGCGATCGCCCTTTTTACTCGACAGTTCGTGTTCAGAGGTGGAGCGATCGCCCTTTTTGCTCGACAGTTGATGTTCAGAGGTGGAGCGATCGCTCTTTTTGCTCGACAGTTGATGTTCAGAGGTGGAGCGATCGCCCTTTTTGCTCGACAATTCGTGTTCAGAAGTGAAATGGTAAGGTTTAGAGGTCGAGTGTAGAGGCGGGGAAGACTGCAATTATACATTACCTCAATGCAACCCTTGATACAGGCTACATTATTAATTAGCTTAATTTCTCTGCTGCGCGTCCAAGCAGCAACTCGTCGTCAGGCATAGCCTCTGTAAAACCCAAAATGACTAACGAAGAACTGCTGCAAATTATTGAACAAGCTGCTAGAGACAAGGTGACAGAATTAGACCTTTCTTACAAGGGCTTAACAACGCTGCCACCGGAAATT